>JBMYUM010000534.1:0-2460 GCA_049605375.1 Phycisphaerae bacterium
CTGATGTCGGAATTCTCGAATTCATCCAGCTCGGAAGAGATCGTTCAAGCCAATACCATGCCGGCCGCCTTTTCCGCCGGATTCATGATTCTCTGCGGCTATTTTCTTGGGTACGTGGTCCCGCAACAGCCGTCAGACGTTGTCGATTTCATGCAGGGCTGGTTTGTCTATGCCCTGAGAATCGGCGGACTGGGCATGGTCGTAACGGCCGTCATCTGTGCCATCGGCCACCACAGCGGGCTGGTACTTGACGCCGTGATCGGCTTTCTGGTTGGCGTCATTCTCATCCTGACCGGTCTGGCCGTGATGGTCACCCGCGGTATCGGCATCGATGCGCTCTGGTTGATGATCGGCTTGATGCTCGTGACCAATGCGTTCAATCGGGCCCGCGATTACACGGCCTTGATTCCAACCTTCAGTCGTCCCGGTCCGGAATTTGATGATGACGCCGATATGCTGGCGGGCATGCAGCAACGCGAAGCGAGCCCATCGGATTCGGTGGGTTCACAGGATGCCGAGTCACTCGAATACGACGACTACGAAACCGTCGAAGACATTCGTCCCGCGTCCATTGTCGCGATGGACGAAAAAGAGAAGGTGCGAATCAACAAACGCCGCGGGACAAGCTACGACTACAATCCCGAGCAGCCGATCAGCCTCGCTGAACTCGGAAGTTCTCCAACTGATGATGACACCACCGCGACGGATCAGGACGATCAGACGTCGCCTGGGTCATCGGCATCCGATACGTCATCTGATGTCACGCCTGGTGGCGGCTTTCTTGCCGATCTGGGCAACAACGACCGTTAACTGTCAAATCACTGGCGTACGCCCAAGGCCCTTCCAACATGCCGGAATCAGACAACGAACGCTACCTCCGGCAAATAACCTGCCCGCAGATTGGTGAAGAGGGTCAGCAGAAGCTACTGACGTCCCGTGTGCTGCTGGTGGGCTGTGGTGCGTTGGGAACCACCATCGCCGAAACCCTCGGTCGCGCCGGTGTCGGATTTCTCCGCATCGCCGACCGCGACTTCGTCGAGCTGAACAACCTGCAGCGTCAGGTTCTGTTTGATGAGAATGATGTGAAGCTTCGACGCCCCAAGGCCGCCGCAGCCGCCGAGAAGCTTTCGGTCATGAACAGCGGCATCACCATCGAACCACACGTCGTCGACGTCAACCACGCATCGCTTCCGTCGCTGGCTGATGGCATCGATCTGATCCTGGACGGAACGGACAACTTTGAAACCCGCTACCTCATCAATGATTTTGCCGTTCAGCACGGAATGCCATGGGTATATGGCGCCGCCGTCGCTACCACCGGGCTCTGCATGCCGGTGATTCCTGGCGAAACGGCATGCCTGCGTTGCCTGTTTGAAGACGCACCACCGCCCGATATGAACCCCACGTGCGATACGGCCGGTGTTCTCGCCATGACGGTCAGCCTTGTTGCCAATCTGCAATGCGTCGAAGCGATGAAAATACTCACAGGCAACACCGACGATCTCAATCGCAAGCTCACTCATGTCGACAGCTGGACTCCGCGCATCGTCTCGCTCAAGGTGGAGCGTTCGCAAGACAAGAACGGATGCCCCTGCTGTCAGCGGCAGGAATTCCCCTACCTGAATGGTGAGCGCGAATCCAAGGGCACGACGCTCTGTGGACGGAATGCGGTCCAAATCCAACCGCCAACACTGACGCGGCTGAAGTTAACGGACTTGGCGGAGAAAATTCGAGAACAGGCGGGAGAAAACCTGCGCATCAACGAATACCTTTTGCAGGCCGATCTCGAAGATGTGCAGCTCACGCTCTTTCACGACGGCCGCGCCATCATCCATGGCACCGAGGATATTGACCGCGCCCGGTCGCTGGTCGCCCGCTATATCGGAAGCTGAACGTCCACTGACCGCACTGACATTGGGGACAAAGCGTCTTGTCTATCCAACCGACAACAAGCCAGTCACATCGAGACCTGCCAGGAGAGGGCCAATCGCCGGCCGAACTTCGCCTGACACGATCCATGTGGCAATGGATGATCGAACACGCTCGCCAATGTGCGCCGTTGGAATGTTGTGGCGTTTTGATGGGCCATGTGGAGAACGGCGCATCGTTTGTCACATCGGTGATGCCGTCACGCAATATCTCGCCCCATGACCGTACGCGCAGCTTCCAACTTGATTGGACGACCATGCGGGAGGCTTGCGCTATCAGCGACAAGGAAATTCTGGGGTTCTACCATTCACACCCGGCTTCTGCACCCTTTCCGTCGGAGGATGACTACAACGGCACCTGGTACGGATTTGCATGCTTGATCCTCGGTCATCCATTCGACTCACCCCAATCACTTCGCGCATGGGAAGTCCCGGCTCCCCATCACGCGTTCGTCAGCCGTCCTGTCATCATCTACGATGCCTGAGGCTCGCTAAAGCGAGACTTTTCACATCAGAGACGGACGGACCAGCG
>JBMYUM010000535.1:0-2459 GCA_049605375.1 Phycisphaerae bacterium
CAGAGTCAGCCGCCCCAACAGGGCCGTCCTTCCTACAGCGATAGCCTGCACACCTGGCCCACCCTGATGCGCCCCTAGGTCGGCGTATGTAGGACATGGTTGGTCGTCGACTGGCGGCCTGAATCGCCAAACCGCTCCGGCGATCGCCGGCACGACCTATTCAACGGGCGCCTCCACTAGTGGCCCGGCGTTGGGAGGGCAACCGCAGACTTCGCCGTCGCAGCAGGCGCCACGGACGCACGTCGGAACTTCTTCGCAAAGGGTGTCATCGCCGCGGAAAATTCCGTTGGCGGCCAGGCAGTCATCTTCGGTGACTTCCAGGCACGATTCGTCGGGGAGGCAGCAGGCGCCAGCGGTTTCGCAGACTCCGTCGCATGCTTCGCTCAGGATGCCACCAAAGTCATCGCAGATTTCGGCGGTTACGCACTGACCTGCTGGGATTCCCTCGATGACGAGATCGCCGCCCGTTGCAAGACAGCACGTCGAGCGATCACAAGCGGGATCGCCGGGGCCCGGGCATGGGACGCCATCACCACGATAAATATGAATGCAGTTAGCTTGTGGTACTTCAATGCATGCGCCGTTTGGCAAACAGCAGCCACCGGTCGGCGGTGCATCGCACGTTGCGGTGTCGCATGTTGACCCGTTTGCATCGGCGTAGCCGCCAAGTTCGTCGCAGGTGTCTTCGTATGCGTTCACGCAATTGCCATTTGGCAGGCAGCAAGCGACGGCATCTTCCGAGATACTCTCGCAGGGGTTTGTATCTTCGTTGCATTCATCATCGCGTACACCGGCATACGTACCGACGGCGTTGCAGCTGATTGCATCCGTCACGAGGCAGGCGTTGGTATCGTCTTCACAGCAGATGCCTGGGCATGGATCAATTGAGCTGCATGTGCTGCCGTCGCCCTGGAAGCTACCGTTGAGTTCGAATTCGCATAGGTCTTCCGGGATACCGCTACCGGTGCCGTCATCGCAACCGTCAGCACGGCAGCAGGCTCCGCTTCCGCACGGAATGGTCAGCGTGCCGCAATCGGTGTTGTCGCCACGGTAGTTGCCGCCGAAGTTTGAGCATTCATCCGGCGTTGCGTCGACACAGGAATCGCCGAGGCAGCAGGCGCCGCGTGACTCGCACGTTTCCGGCAGGCAAGGTGAACCGTATCCGTTGAAGACGTGACCGATCAACGGGTTGCAATCGCCTTCCTCAGTTCCGAGCCTGCGCTGGACGCAGTTTCCTGTCAGAAGGCAGCATGCACCACGGTTGCAGCCGGTATCCAACGAGTCGCAGGTGGTGTCGTCGCCGTTGTAGAAACCGCCGTCTGCAAGGCAGTTGGCTTCCGTAATGTTGTCAGCACAAACGCCGGCATCGAGGCAGCATGCCCCCTTGGGAATGCAGAGCTCAACATCGCTGCAGTCGAGCACCTGATCCGGACCTTCGTTACCAAACCAGGTACCACCAGCTTCGGCGCACTCGAATTCAGATTGCACATCACAGAAGCCGTTGTTGCAGCATGCGGCCAGCTGGAACGGGCATTCGACGTTGCTATCGCTGCAGGTGGAGCCCGGCGTTGCGGAGTCACCGTCTTGTGCGACGCATTCGCTGCGGCCGAGATCTTCGCACGTGTCACCGAGACAGCAGGCACCCGTGAGGCAAAGTTCGATCACGAAGGGGGCTTGCGTGGTTCCGACAAAGAGCGGGAATTCATCCGGCGTCGGAATCTGCGGATTGATCTGGACCGTTACGCCGAGGTAATTCGCGAACGGAAATTCCGGGAATGCCTGACCCGAGCTACCGTTCTGATCGGGGTCATTCGCGTATGTCAGAGACGGCGTGGTCCACGCCACGGTGAAGATGTAGTCGAAGCCGGCCTGCAAGGTGAGGGGGGCCGGAAACGGATCGGTTGTCAGCAGGCTGATGTCGGTGTCGGTCGTCCGCATGAAGGACTCGCCGTAGACCTTGCTGAACACGCCCGTGTCGCCGGTCGAGCGGCGGTGGATCGAGAAGTACAAGGTGACGTTGACCGGATCGCTGGTGATGTCATCCATCGCGAAACCGAACTTAAAGAGGTTGACGGTTTCGGTGATGCTGAATGCGGTCCCCACGAGGACGTTGTTCCCGGGGAATTCCAGGCCGGCGTTACCCACTACGCTGCAGCCTGGAGATTGGTTAAGGCCGGCAATATTGGCAATCGCGCCGGCACCAGCCTCATCGGAGTCGACGATCACGAGGTCGTCGTCGGTGCTCAGTTGCAGCCATTTGTCTCGACGCGCATGCGCATCGTTGACCCGACCGTCCGATGCTGCGTTATCCTGCGCAGCCTGGGTTGTTTCGGCGGTCGCGTACGGCTCCGTTCCTGTTAATGCTGCGGAAAGGAAACCCGCCAACAGGAGGACAATTGGTAGACTACAAGCTCTGCGATGTACACGCATGAAATCGACTCCATCGAATTCGGTATTGC
>JBMYUM010000536.1:0-2452 GCA_049605375.1 Phycisphaerae bacterium
GCGTCATCGGCTGCAATCTGGGCACTCAAACGTCCGAGCGATCGCGCCGACTTGAATCGAACGAACGACTGGTTCGACTTCATTCCCATGACCAGGGCCGGCACGGTTTCCAGCCGTGGCAACAGTGACAACTGATGGCTGATAGCAAATACCGTAGACTGCGGCACCGATGCGTCGGGAAAGCGCTGAATGGCGATCTCCGCCAGCTTTTGCGCAAGGACCTGATTGAACGCCGATGAATTCTTGGCGTTGCTGAATTCAGCATTGATGACACCGAATGAGGCCTGCCAATCGTCATCGCTGCCCAGGCCATCAACTTTGGACGTCAACCAACGGAGGATTCGATCCTGGTCGGTGGCAGGGATGGAATCGCGGTCACGGATCGCTTCGATCGCGTCATTACTCTGCCCGGAAACAGCGCCGACATGACCGAAGACTATCGCAAAAACCACCAGACCGGCTAACAGGTTTCGAAACGAGGCAAGTCGTGCCGGGAAAACGTATTGACTCGACCGGTCACAAACCCTGACCACCTGCCGTGACATGCATGCGAAATATTGATTGAGAATCATCGTTGCGCCTTTGGACACAGACCCCGAGATGTCACCCGGCAGCCCACGATCCGCGATTTGCTGTGAAGAAGCTTGATCCACCCGCACTCTGCTCCCTTTCGCCCAGGAAAATGTTCCTCACCGGGCTCCATTGGGTTTCCAAGGTCGCGCTGAAAACGCGCACTCATGCGAATCCCGGGGCGCGGCTGTTCGTGTCAGCTTGCCCGGCCTGCCGAATCGCCAATTCAGCGAAATGACTCGCGAGGGTAAGTAACCCGAACGGAAGAGCCGTGTCAAGCCGAGGACGGCCATAGGACCATCGATGGCGGGAATATAGGAGGACAACAACCGGTCCAGCTTGATTTTCCGCCTTCCGACGATACGCTGCCCCTTTGCATCAGGAACCCACCGCATTCACACGAACTGTCGGAAATATCTTCCACCATGAGCAAACAGGAACATATTCCACAGCCTGCCATTCGTAGACTCAGCCTCTACCTCAGGCAGTTCGAAATCATCCAGGCAACCGACCGGCAAACGGTCTCCAGCAAGCAGCTGGGCGCGGCGCTCGGAATATCGGACGCTCAAATACGAAAAGACCTGGCCTACTTCGGTCAGTTCGGGCATCCAGGAATTGGCTATCGCGTGCCAGAGATGATCGCGCGGCTGCGGCGCATTCTGGGAACAGATAGAAAATCCAACGTCATGCTGATCGGGGCGGGGAACCTGGGACGGGCATTGCTCTCCTACAAGGGATTTGCCAACAAGGGGTTCGAAATCGTCGCCGTTTTTGACAACAACCGCGCACTCATCGGACAAGGTGTCGGTCCCGGGGATGCCATGAACATCCGTCACGTCACGGAAATCACCCAGGCCGTGCAGGAATTGAGTATCCGACTGGCCATCCTTGCCGTACCTGGCCCGGATGCCCAGGTCGCTGCCGATCAGATCGTCGAAGCCGGTGTGCGGGCGATTCTCAGCTTCGCCCCCTGCACACTCCGCGTGCCCGAAACCGTTTCCGTATCCTCAGTCGATCTGTCTGTTCAACTGGAACAACTCGCGTTCCAGCTCAGCTGCACCATTCAATGAGCACGCCGATTCGACGTTATGCATCGAAGCATACGACTTGATCAGAACCAGCAATCGAAGAAACAATCATCGTAGTAATCGTCGTAGTAGTCATCGTCGAAATAGGCGATGTCCAGGACAGCATCGGTTACGTCATCGAGATCGTCGATTCGAAGCAGATTGAATCCGTTCGTCTGAGGATCGCACGAAACCAGCGTAATGAACGCCGTACCGCTTACGAGCGCAACCACCCCACGTCGGATCGTTGCCGCCCATCCCATGTTTGTTGGTGAAGTCATGTTGAACCTCCCTTCGCTATAGATAATCGCAGGACGTAAGAGTCCGGTCGCGTATTTCTTTATTCCTCGCAATATTTGACAGTCGTCAACTAAAACGGTTGGAACAAACCACCCGATCAATCCAGAAATCCTATAAACAACTGGAAACAAAACATTTACAAACAACCCGAATGCCATGCCCAATGCCGCCGGACGTTGTAGATCCACTAGGGGTCCGATGTCGGCACATCCACCCGCTCCAGGAGCCATACCTCGGCGACCTGAAAACGGACAGTGTAGTCGCCGCGGTCCAACCGGCTCCGAATCAATGCACGCATCGACTTGTTCGCCTCCGGACCGGCAAATCGATCGGCCAGATCAAACAAGATCCAGTCGGCCGGTGGATCGGGCGTCATGTGCCATGGAATCACTCGGTCCTGGCTGACAAAATGAGCCCCAAGACGCGGGCTAACCTGCACCGCATCATCAACTGAAACCAGGGATCGAATCTGAGCCAGTTGCGCCGGCTTTTCGCCGGCATCAAGGGGGAGGCGT
>JBMYUM010000537.1:0-2430 GCA_049605375.1 Phycisphaerae bacterium
TACGTAAGCATCGGAGTCTTGTTGATGCATGCTTACGTCAGTCATCGGTGGGTTGGGGAGCGACACGTAAGCGTCGGGGTTTTGTTGATGCATGCTTACGTCCACCTTCGGTGGTCGGTAAGCATGGCACCCTCAAATCAGGTTTTGAAGATCGTACCGGGTGACAAGGGGTTCAAATGTCGGGCCAGGGCCCGACCTACCACGTCGCTATCTACGTAAGACGCATAAGAGCATGCTTGGATCGGAGATCCATGCATGGCACCCGTTGACGGTTGAAAACCTGTTCAGGGATGGGATCCTGTTCAGGCATGAGGCCCGATCCAGCGATGGGGCCTCATGGCGGGCACGTATCGTGTTCCGTTTAAGACGGAAGTTTGGGATGTTTGAGGTTTGTCGGTTCGTCGAGTGCTTCGAGGAACGCGATGATGTCCTGGATTTCCTGTTCGGTGAGATCGGCTTTCTTCAGGTTCATGGTATCGAGGTGTTTGTTGGGCAGTCCGCCGTTGACCATTTGTCGGACGGCCTCTTCGAGGGTGGCGACTGATCCGTCGTGGAAGTAGGGGGCCGAATCGGACACGTCGCGCATGGTCGGTGCCTTGAAGGCGCCGTAGTCTTTTTCGATCTTGGTGACTTTGAACCTTCCGACGTCGGGTTTTTCTGCCTGCATACCGATTCCGACGTTGTAGAACTGGAGGCTGGTCCAGAGCAGTCCGACGTGGCAGTTCGTGCATTCGGCTTTTTCGAATGCTTTCATGCCGCGGATGGCTGATTCGCTCATGGCGTCTTTTTCGCCGCGGCGCCAGCGATCGTAGGGTGTGTTCTGGCTGATGATGGTTCTCATGTAGCAGGCGAGTGCTTTTCCGACGTTTTCGACGGTGGCGCTTTCACCGAAGACGGATTGGAATTGTTTGTGGTAGCCGTCGATGCGATTGAGTTGATCGACGACTTCTTCCGGATTCTTGGCGCCCATGTTTCCGCCTTTCCAAGCGGCGATTGCCTGTCCTTCGAGGGTTGTGGCTCGTCCGTCCCAGTACCAGTTTTCGTGGTAACCGATGTTCCACATGGTGGGCGCGCTACGCGTGAGTTTCTTTCCGAAGGCGCCGATGGCGACCGGTCTGCCGTCGGTGAGGCCTTTTTCGTTGAGGTGGCATGAGTAGCATGCGAGCTTGCCGTCGCCGCTGAGTCTTTTGTCGAAGTAAAGTTGCCAGCCGAGTGCAGCTTTTTCAGCCGTCATCGGGTTGTCGGCGGGTACGTTCATGGGTTGGTAGCCCTTGAGTGGGGCGTATCGTTCGGGGCTGCTGGGAAGCGGCGGTATTTCGGGGGTGAAGTCGGCGGCGTGCAGGGCGCAAGACGCGGCGAGCATGGCGCATCCGGTGACGAGGAAGAAGGCGGCTTTTCGATGGGCCATCCTGGCGCGTGTATTGAGTTTTTCGAGTGACTTTCGCAGCGCGTTCATGCGATGATCTCCTTGGGCGTCGTTTGCGTCGACGCGGGTCGGTTGCATTCCCTGGTCTGTCAGTGGCACTGAATTCTGGTGGTGATCCTCTGACAGTGGTTACTTATTCATAGGATAGGCGCGTTAGCGATATTTTCCAGTTGGTGGCGTGCGGATGGTGTGGGGTGTTGTCGCCGCCGGTGGCTGTTTCCTGTAATGTTAGAAATTCCTGAACGTCGTGTTGGCGTTTGATTTCGGGCTTCGCTGAACGTAGGGAGCGATCGATGGTGGAACCGCTGTACCGTCCTCGTGAGGAGTTGGTCAAGCAGAGTCAGATGTACCGGCTGCAGTCGTCGTTGGCCTCCCGGCATGGTTTTTCGGCATCGTGGTCTTCGTTTCACGAATGGTCGGTTTCGCACCGGGATCTTTTCTGGCAGGAGTTGCTGGCTCTGGCGGAGGTATCGCCGGTGTCACCTGCGACGGCGACATGTTCCGGTGAGGGCATGTTGGGCACGTCCTGGTTTCCGGGCATGACGTTGAATTTTGCGTCGCACCTGCTTCGTTTTCGTGATGAAGAGCCGGCGATTGTGTCGTTGGACGAGGCGGGTCGCCGGCGGTCCTTGTGTTATGCGGAGTTGTACGCGTTGGTCTGTCGGGTGGCGGCGGGATTGCGCGAGCGTGGTGTGGTGCGTGGCGATCGTGTGGCGGGATTCATGCCGAATACGCTGGAGTCGGTGGTGGCGATGCTGGCGACGGCGAGTATCGGCGCGATCTGGTCATCCTGCAGTCCGGATTTCGGGCTGGGTGGCGTCGTCGATCGTTTCGGTCAGATTGAGCCGAAGGTGTTGTTTGCTGCTGACGGTTATCAGTATGGCGGCAAGTTGATTGACTGTCGCGATCGCATCGGTGGCATACTCGATTCGATTCCAAGCATTGCCTGTTGTGTCGTTGTTCCGTTTGCGACGGAGGCTTTGGATTCCAGCTCGTTACCCCGT
>JBMYUM010000538.1:0-2428 GCA_049605375.1 Phycisphaerae bacterium
TGTGCGGTACCTGCTGTTTCGTTCTGGGGCGTTGCGATTCTGGCACTTCTCACGTTCGTCGTCGGGCAACTGGTTTTTCGACGAGGGTCTTCGATCTGCTAACGAGGAAGTGCCGGCATGAATGAAACCAAGGTTGACCGACCATCAGGTGACGCACTGACGTCAGCTGCTGCCGATGAGCGCCCTGCTCCCCTGTCGTTCGATCATACCATTCGTCTGGCCGGCCGTCCTTACGATCGATGTGTCAAATGCGATTACAATTTGCACGGGTTACCCAAGCGTGGTGCCTGTCCGGAGTGCGGGCTGGCGTTCGATGAAGACTCGGCGGTCTACCGGAATGAGCATCCGTTTCCGTTCGGTTTGATCGTTTCCGGCGGCATCTTGCTGTTCAACGTCGTTGCCTTGTGGTGGGCGAACGGTCGGCCCCCCAATACGTGGTTCGTCCTCACGCTGTCGGTTGTGTTCACCGTTCAGTTGGTTCTCTATTTGTTGCACGTGACGGGGCGACGTCGACAGGAAGACGTTGTCGCGGTGGTCGCTGATGGTTTGATGTTGAAGCTGGAGCAGCATACGAATCGGTTCGTTCATTGGCATGATATCCAACGCGTTCGTCTGGTTCGCCGCGGGCCGATGCGTTTTGTCGACCTGATCATTCGTGGCAGGGGGACGGTTCGGCTTCACGCCGTTCCGCGTGGCACCCGCGACAAGCAGTTCCTCGTGCAACGGATCGAGCGAGGGATGAAGCAGGCGAAGAGCCAGAGTGAGTGAATCGGACATGGTCGCTTCGGCACATACAGCTTCGGCATGCTTGCTATGCAAGTACTCACTCGACGGACTCCCCGAACGGCATCATTGTCCCGAGTGCGGTGAGGCGTACGATGAGCTGTCGCACGTTTATGAGAAGCGTTCGAACAACTGGTTGTTGTTTCTTATGACTTCTTTTGGCATGTCGAGTTGGGCGTGGCTTTTGCTTGACTTTCAACGCCAGCTCTCGCTTCCATGGTGGCGCGTCGTGATCGAGTGGGGGCTTGGTGTCTTTGTCGTCACCGGTTCCCTGATGTCAACCCGGTTGTGGTTTCGACGGATAGGGCAAAAGCAGTCGATTGCGGCTTTGCCGGACCGCTTACGTTTGCAGTTAGATGGTGAGGAGATAGCGGATTACCGATGGGATGAAATATCGACTGCGGTCGTTCGAAAGGCACTTAACGGGTCTTATCCTGAGCTCGCGCTCGTCAGCGGTGAGAGAAAAGCGATCGTGACATTTCTTCGGCGTCGTGCTGTGGTTGTCGACTTGGTTCGCCTTGTCCGGCGACGTCTTCGCGATCACCGTCGCGCGAGTGCGCAGGAGCCTGTGTTGACGTGACCGACACCACGATGTCATCTGAATCCGGTTCCCGGTTTTGCGTGCTCTGCAAATACGCGCTCGACGGTCTTCCCGAACGGCATCATTGTCCGGAGTGCGGGCAGGCTTACGATGAACGCTCACGTGTGTTTGAAAAGGGCTCGTTCAGCTGGTTGACGATTGGCCTCTACGCGTTTGCCGTGTTCAGCATGACGCGGCGGATGACACTCTTCAAGGGGCAGCAGGGCGCGTCATGGATTCGGTTCTCTATCGAGTTTCTCCTCTTTTCCTTCATGATGATCGGGTTGATTGCATGGGTGATCGAGCGGATTCAACGTTGGGGGCAACCACAGTCCATCAGCGTGTTGCCCGAACGCCTGCGCATGCAGATCGATGGTGACGAGATTGCAGAGTTTCCATGGGATGAGATCACGACTGTTCGTGCCGTAAAGGGATTCCAAAAAACCTATCCGGTCATCGACTTTGCCAATGGCAAGAAGAAAGAGATTGGTGCATTCTTTGACAAGCGGGAGGAGGTCATTGCCTTCGTTCGGTTGATCCGGCATCGCCTTCGCGTTCATCGCAGAGAACTGAGACAACAGGATGACCATGTGTGAGTGAGTCAACGGGCCAACCATCGCGTCCGCCGATATGCGTGTTCTGCGATTACGACCTGACAGGTCTTCGCGAGTCTGGCCAATGTCCAGAGTGCGGTGAGACGTACGCGCCGTGGTGCTGTGCATTCCAAAAGGAATCGCAGGCGGTGTTGGCGGCGGTTATTAACATCGTTGTGAATCTCATTGCGTTTCCAATCCTCTTGCGATTCAGCGGTGGTTTCTGGGGTTGGCTGACGCAACCGAAGCTCGGGTTTTTCTGGATCGCGGCTACGCTCAGCTTGTTTGATTTGATCTGGTACCTTATTCGGTTGCCACGTGCCTTGCGTATTCAGCGCAAAGGACAACGGATGTACGTTTCGACCAAGGGGCTTCACTTGGATCACGATGAACGTGATCATTTCTGGGGCTGGTCCGAGATCACGTCCGTTCGTATCAAGCGTGAATTGTGGTGTCTCTCGCTGATTGAACT
>JBMYUM010000539.1:0-2420 GCA_049605375.1 Phycisphaerae bacterium
AGGAAAGGAAGAGTAACATGGCCAAGTTCACACTGACCGTGCATGTTGACGCGCCACGGGAGAAAGTCTTCCAGATCTTCTCAGACTTCGAGAACGCCGCGGAGAGAATCAGCGGCATCTCGAAACTTGATATTCTGACGGACGGCCCGGTGGGCGTCGGCACGCGGTTCCGAGAAACGCGTGTCATGTTCAACAAAGAGGCAACCGAAGAAATGGAGATCACGCAACTGACCACGGGTGAATCGTACACCGTCATTTGCGAATCATGCGGATGCCACTATGAAAGCATCTTCCGTTTTGAACCTGATGGTGAGCGTACCCATGTAGCCATGGAGTTCAACGCGAAGCCGTTGACCCTGTTCGCGAAATTGACCTCACCCATTGCCGGTCTATTGTTCGGCTCGATGATGCGAAAGTGCATGCTGAAAGACTTGGAAGATTTGAAGGCGTTCGCCGAAGGCAAGCCTGCACCTGCCGCCACCTAGCAGGTGCGTTGCGGCATGAATCATGCCCGGGCAGGCGGCCCGGGCATGATGGCAGCGTTCCGTCGAAACGAGGCGACTCAGTTGGTCGCGTAATCAAAGTAACCGATCATCATTTCCTGCCACGACTGTTCGCCGAAGCGAACTTCGACGGACGGGTCAGGGTTGGCAAAATTGTCGGCCGAGTTGTCGAAGTGTGCGATGCACTCGATCTTGGTTCCCTTCGGCAGCACTTTGGGTTCGTTCAGAATGTACGACTCCTGCCAGTTGTAATCGTACGTCGGGACATGGAGCAGCGTTTCTTTCTTTCCGTCGGGATAATGCGCAACGTACTTCCATTCCTTACCGCGGAAGTGCATGTGCGGATACAACGCAAGCAGCGTGGTATCTTCGGCGAGCGTATGTTCAGCACGCACTTCGTGATTCGTCGCATTCGGCGGAATCTTGAACGAGACATTGTAAATGCCGCGTGTCTTTACTTCCTTTGATGGCGGTGCATCGGCGAACCGCATGCCGATCATGCAACGGTCTTTGCGTTTCTTACCGTTGGTGGTGTAGTGAACCTGCAGCCAGAGCGATGCCCCTTTCGGCAGGCGCTTTGCCATTCCCTCCGGGAAAATCGACGGCGTGTCACCCGGCACGGTTGCGCAAAGATAGCCATCTTCCAAGCCAAGCCCACCAAGGTCTGCCTGCGAAATCTCTCCTTCAACAACGAAGGCGAGGATGTGGTGCACAACGTCGGTTGCACCCGGTTTGGCCTCCATCGCGGTAATCCACATGTCTTTGTCGAAACGGGTGGGAATGCGGAAATACTGATACTCGAGGACGCCCTCAGCCGGCACGTTGTAGGCTTTTTGCATTTTGAAGACTTTGTCCGGCTCGCCGATTCGCCATCCTTCCGGCCAGTCCTTCGCGGGCGGATCATTGGCCTCATCACCGCGTGCCATGCCACTCTTGATCCATGACATCAGCGTCGCCTTGTCGCGGGGGTCCATGCTCCGCTGGTTTGCGAACATGCCATCGAATTCGTTGTGTGCGTTCCACGGCGGCATTCGATTATCTTCCAGGACGGAGTAGATCATCGCCGACCAGCCGCGCACCTGCTTGTAGGATTCGAGCGGGAAAGGCGCGATCTGCCCGGACCGGTGGCACTGCTGGCAGTTGTTCTGAACAATGGACGCGACATGATCGGCGTATGTGATCTCTTCACCCGAAGCTTCACCGCCAAGGCGGGTGATCAAACAACCGGGTGCGACAGTTCGTTTCACAAACACGTCTTCACCGCGCGAAAGGCTCTTAAGGGCGTCACGCAGATACTTGTTCTTGGGATTCTTTCGCTGGGCACCCACAGCATACTGATCATCCACCATGCCGCGGTAGCGAATCACCTTGTCCTTGTCGACCACGAACACGACTGTTGTCGTCTTCGCGTCAAGCTGCTTGGTCAACGCCTGATCTGCATCCTTCAAGATTGGAAAACCGTAGCCAAGCTCTTCGCTTTCGCGCTTGATGTCCTCCAGGCTATCATGGGGATTGGCGTTGATACCGACGAAGTGATAGCCCTTCTTGGCTGAGTACTTCTTCGTCAGCTTCTGCAGGCGCGGCGCGTAGCGATTGGAAATCGGACATCCCAGCCCGGTATAGGCGATCACCAGCACGTCACCCTTGTGATAATCCATGAGCTGAACGGACTCGCCATTCAAGGTTCGCAGCGTCACATCCTGCAGGGTCTCACCGACGCGGTCCTTGGGGTTGCCGAAGGCTGCACCGCCGACACACAAGACGACCCCCAGAATGACGCCGACACTTCCGATTCCCGGCATCCGACGCTTCCATTCATGGATCAACATGATTTCAAACCTCCGCTTATCAAACCAACATCAGACTTTACTTCTGCTTCCGCGCGCTGGAGCAGGCCGTGGGAGCCCCGCGATCCGC
>JBMYUM010000540.1:0-2420 GCA_049605375.1 Phycisphaerae bacterium
TCCAAGTGGGGCCCTGAATGCCTGTGAGCGGCTTTCTTGAATCCTCCTCGGTGGCCAAGTTGCGGAATGCACGCAATAACGTACAATATTGCGTACACCAATCTGGAGGGCCTGCCGTGACGACTAGAACAGATGACATCCGCCCTCTTTCCGTCCACCGCGCCAAGATTCGAGAAGATCTGGAACGGGTACAGAGAACCGGTCGTCCCATGTTCATTACCACAAACGGGCACACGGCAGGCGTGTTGCTGAGCCCGAAGGCATACGACGCATTGGTGGAGCGGGCAATTCTTGCTGAGGACATCGGAGCACTTCGACAAGCGATGGTTGATTCAAAAAGCGGTCGAAGTCGCGATGCAAAAGAGGTAATCCAAGAAATTGCGGCAAAGATCGGCGTTGAATTTCATGAATGACGACTTATCAAGTTCAGATCTTGCGAACTGCTGAAGAGGCCATATTCCACCAAGCTCGCTACATCGCTGCAGACAGTCCGAGCAACGCATCAAAGTGGTTGGGGAAAATGTGGCACGCAATAAGCGCACTAGCGTTATTTCCACATCGGAACCCCGTGGCATCCCTGGAAAGCGAGATCATTGGAACTGAGGTTCGTAGACTCGTTATAGGAAACCACATTGCCTACTACCATAACGACGAGAACCGACTTCTTGTCGAAGTCTGGAGCTTCAGGCACGCAGCCACTTCGAAGGACATCGATTCCGTCAAACACGATCGGCACTGATCAGTTTGGGATGGTAACGTTCGCGGCAGGCCACATGCCTCGATTTCTCCCTCTTTGACCCATGATCGCCCCAAATTCCGCACCGAAATTTCGGAATAGCGTCACCCCTCTCCGCGTCTGGGGAATTGTTGAAACCAACAGGAGAACCGGACAGGAGAACAACCATGTATCGTAGAACGCTTGCCGCCGCACTGACTGGAATGCTCGTGCTCGCAACCACGACACCCGCATCCGCTGGAAACTGCCGATACGGTGAAGTCGAGATCGACTCCGTCAGGGCATCGCTCCGTTCCAACTTCGATGGTTATCGCCTGAACGTTCGATACGACGTCGAGTTGGAGAATCTGGATCCATCGCGCTACGTGCTGCTGGTCAACTTTTCAGAACGAGGCCGACTGCTGCGTGATCATCGTGGGTATCCACTGGAAGTCGTGGCGGATTTCCTTCGCCCGACCGACGTCGATGACGGAGAGTACGAATTCAAAGACCGCTTCAGCCTCAATCTGAGCCGTTGCGCGGTCCAGTACCCCCGACATCTGAAAGTGCATGCGAAAGTCGTCGACCGTTACAACGGTTCCATCGTCGCTCGCAAATGGAAATGGGTCCGACGCTGGTAACAGCGGCCAACAGCACCAGCACGCATGGCGCGTGCCATGCTGAAACCGCGTGCCATGCTTACCCTCCGCCGAAGACGAGTAGCGTACTGAAAACGGGTGCCATGCCGAAAACGGGTGCCATGCTGAATACGGGTGCCATGCTGAATACGGGTGCCATGCTTACCCCCCGCCGAAGGCGGGAGTAAGCATGCTAGACGGGAGTAAGCATGATGACCTCACCGTCGGAGCGCGTGTAAAACGCACCGGGTACACGATTACATCCCGGTACCCGCTACACAATGAATATTCATGCCGGTGCCCGCCGGCCGGCATACACAGGACATGGTTGAATCGGGCGATTCGTCACGCACATCCCTGCGAGCGTCGACGGATCGCCCTGGTTCTTTTTTCCCGTCGTTCCCCAAGCCGACATAACCTTGAAGACGCCGAGAAGTACCCGTCGGCGCAGGCTTACGGTACGAAGTGAATTACAAGAACCGATTGCTCGCCACCGGCCCCATCCACGCTCTCTCACGCGGACCCGCGATCCGCCGGAACGAGGCAAATTCCCCTGCCGCTTTCGCCAAACGAACCACGACATCGACATCCGACAGATCGTCGTCATCGAGTTCGGCATCGACGATCTGTTGCGCAAGTTCCTCGACCGGCTCATCGGATGCCTCGAATGTCTCCAGCTCCCCATCGACCATACGCATACCCTCACCCCACGGAGCCCGTTGCACCTGGGCCAGCATCGTTGTGATATCGGCGGTGTAGGGGAAACTGTCCG
This sequence comes from Phycisphaerae bacterium, assembly GCA_049605375.1. Classification (GTDB taxonomy): domain Bacteria; phylum Planctomycetota; class Phycisphaerae; order UBA1845; family UBA1845; genus JADFOB01. Next base: position 2,126 of record JBMYUM010000540.1, read on the forward strand.
TCCAACACGTCGCATGGCTGAACAGCAACTGCCCTTCGGACTTCTGGTAGAGGCTTCGCATGACATCCGGCTCGTTGTCCTGAATGTCGTAAGCGACGACGAGGCCTTGCTTGTCAGCCGCCCATGGCTCGACGGGTAATGCGAGTACCGTACCGGCGGCATGACTCAAAATCTGACTCCCGCGATCAGGCAGACTCAGGATACGCTCGGGCACGATCTCACATGCATCAAGCACCGCCTTGAGTCGATCAAGGCCTTCGCGACACAACGCAAAACTATCTTGCACGAACGCGTA
>JBMYUM010000541.1:0-2397 GCA_049605375.1 Phycisphaerae bacterium
CGGGACTGCTGCTGTTTGCCGTCCTCTATCTGCGATCCAAGAGCAAGGGGGGTGGTGAGGATCATCACCTACCTGCGAATCCGCTGCTAGTTTCGATGTGCATCAGTGGCATCGTGTTGATCATCGCCGTGGGTTGGTGGACCTTCTCACTCGGCGAAATCAACCTCGGCAACTGGGGATCCGTCATAGACCCCAAGCAGCAGATTAAGATGACGCTGTTCAAGCTCAGCGATCTGCAGCTCCCGGCCTTTGATCTAAAACTCGGCTTCGAGCGAGAATTCTCCGACTTCTCGCATGAAGGTGTCGTGCTTGGATATGCAACCACCTTCACACCCACTCAGGTCGACCCTGACGCGCCGGAGTTCCCGGGCTCGCCCAAGACGGTCGCGCCGCTTCCGCAGCCATCGCTGCCGAATATAGACGAGTTAACAGCTTCAATTTCGGACGACGCGTTCAACCAGATGCTGCATTCTCTCGCCGTGTCGGGCAAGTTCCAGACGTCGTTCGAGGATGTCCGGCTCGTCGATGATCTCCTGCCGGCCGACTGCGATGTCCTTGCTACGCCGGGAGACCGTGGTCGTTGTAAAGCGGTCAAAGGTATCGATTGCCAAACATTACCGGCGGATGAGATTGATCCATGTGAACCGATGGCAGCCATCTTCGCATCGATGAACGTGTCCTCGCAAACACAAGTCATCCTCCATGGAAGGCTACATAGCCCGCCGAAGATCTTCCTGACAGACGATCTCAATACACCGGAGGTCGAGGCCATGATGCGCCTTCAAGTCGTCGTCGGCGTGATCGCTGACCGGGACGATAACGGTACGACGCATGAAGAATACGGTACGCTTCCTGAGTGTTTCGGTGGCAACGCAGCCACCACGGAGGATTGCTCCGTTTGGGAGAGTTGCCTGGACATCAACGTGGCCATTGATGTGACGCTGGTGAATGGCAACGAAATTCATGTGGCGACCTCGAACAGGGTGCTCAGCAATGGTGTGCAATGCGACGGCGGCACGCAGAGTATCATCGAAGGCATGGTCGCCAATACGGCTATTGGGTTAACGGTCGATCTGATCGAGCAAACACTGAACGACGCCATCCCGCCATTGACGTTGGAAGGACTCGATTTTGATGGACTCGTGACGATCGCCAATCCCAAGCTGATCGTTATCGAAAACGACGGGCACCCGGAGTTTGGCGATTACCTGGGAATCACGGGTTCGCTCGACCTGGGTAACTAGATGAATGGATGACGCTTCGGCGTCACGAATGAAGTTCCGGGCGGGAAGACGTCACCGAATTCGGTTGTCGTTCTTTCCGCCCTTCCTTTTGGATGAACGACAACGCCGAAGCCAAATCGTCAACACGTCTTCCACTATAGCGGTCTTGAGAAGACCACTTTGGGCTCGAGTGGCCGAGTGCATATCGAGAAACAACTCTATGCACAATAATCACAAGTTGTCTAGCCTGGCCAGTCAAAGGCATGACTGTGTGACTGATGCACCAGATCTTTACTGGTTGCGTTGCTCCTGTTGAAACACGTATACTAGGTCTTCATGCTTGAAGAAGACCGACAACGCATCATTCGCGAGTTTGTTCAAAAGCTCACCGATCTTGGCGAAGAGGGTGAACAAGTCAACTTGATCGACATGGTCTTTGCCGCCCATCCGGAACTCCCAGACGATCTTCGTTCGCAGCTCTCAGTCCTACAGGGCGCGCTCACGAATTCGTCGACGACTCGGACACAAACCGGATCGAGTTCGAGTACTGACTCGCCAGCGTTGATTCCTGGATACCACGTGCTTCATGAGCTCCATCGAGGGGGGCAGGCGATTGTATACCAGGCCGTCCAACAATCGACGAAACGTAAGGTAGCTATCAAGATCCTGCTTGATGGTAAACACGCTTCGCCCGCTGCGCGACGTCGTTTCGAACGTGAAGTAGAACTTGTAGCGCAACTCAAGCATCCCAACATCATTTCTATCTTCGATTCAGGAAGGACTGACGATGGATATGACTACTGCATCATGGACTACATTCGAGGGGTACCACTGACACAATTTGCTCGCAACAACAAACTGGCGTTGGAAGACAGGCTCAAACTTCTTGCAACAGTCTGCGACGCGGTCAAGTATGCGCATCAAAAAGGCGTGATCCATCGCGACTTGAAGCCCTCTAACATTCTTGTCGACTCGGAAGGCGTGCCCCAGGTGTTGGATTTCGGCCTGGCGAAGCAACTTACTGATTCAACGGATTCGATGCTCTCCTTAACGGGCCAAGTTGTGGGCACGTTGCCGTATATGTCTCCAGAACAGACAGGAAGAATGAATCGAGGGACCTGAGCAATATTATTACTTCTTTCATGCGTGGGATGGAGAGAGAGAGAGAGAGAGA
>JBMYUM010000542.1:0-2390 GCA_049605375.1 Phycisphaerae bacterium
TTACCAACGCGGGTCGCACCTTTTTTACCGGTCCAAACTTCGAATCGACATTCGCCCAAACCCGATCTCCCGCCGCTGTTTTCAACGAGTTTGTTCACGCCAAACGCTTCGACAACACGTGCAATCTCCGATTTGTCATGATTCAAAGCAGAGAGCGAACGCGGAGCTATCTATGCGATGAAGGGCGGTGCAGGTCTTTGGCATGTGCGATGTAGAACTGTGCGAACGCAAAACAAATGATGCGTTCGCGTCACGATTGGCTCGCGCTACCTTGTAGCACCATGTGAGCGGACGGGAGCGTCACCCAATGAGTCAATCGGCGAGAATCTTGGCTTCCGCTTCTTCAAACGTTTCGCAGATTTCAAAAAACTGATCAAGACGAGAGACTTCCAGCACACCTTGAACCATGAGCGTAGGGCTCGAGAGGATCAGGCGTCCCTGGCTCATCCGCGAACGGACGCCAAGATTGATGAGCACCGAAAGGCCGGTCGAATCAATCGAACGCAATGCCGAGAGGTCTATGATCAGGCGCGCATCTGAGCCAAGTGCATGTTCAAGCATTGTCTCGGCAAAATCCGGCGCCGTTTCAGTATTCAATTCACCGTTGATTTTTGCGAGCTTGTATTGGCTCTTCTGTTCAAATTCCACATTCATGGGTTGGCTTCCTGTTGTCGTTCCCACGACGATGACGGTTCCCCTCGCGGTTATCGTCGTAAATTATCCGACGCAACCGGCTGCTGCGCTGACCGTGTGAGCAAGTAGTTCTGCCCTTCGAAAATCGTCAAGCGCCCTGAGACGACGAACAGCGTGCCGCTGGTGTCATCCACATTGTGCTGAATCATCCGTTCCAGATTGCGATTGGGAAGCAATCGCAACGGCAATTCACCTGGCTTGTCCGTTTCTGATTCAAAGACCAGTGTCCACCACTCGCCGGCACGAATCAATCGACCTAAGCGGCTGCTTACCGGTTCGCCTTCCGGCAGAATCGATGGCTTCGCCTCTTCCGCTGTTGACGGAGAATGCGCTTGTGTGACAGCGACAATGGACAACGGGTCGACGCTTGGCCGCTGCGCTTCCAAAGCAGTCATGATGTCATCGACATCGCCATCAGCTGTTGTTGAACGAGCGTTCGCATTCGAAGGACTTTCGGTCGATCCGCCGGCGACGGTTCCGTTCGCTGGTCCGTTGCCCGTTGGAGAGAGCACCTGCGACGCCGCTGTCGCACGCCTGGCGTCCCGCCGCGCAACGAATTGAGCGAAGATGTAATTCTCGCCCGCGAATTCGGTGACACTGCCATAAACGGAAAACTCACTCTGCCCCTCACCGTTTCGACCAGCGGAACGTGCCATCGGCTCAAGAATCGCATTCGGTAAGAGCTTCATGGGTTTCAAGTCGTGTGTTTCGTCCGGTGCGAACACCCACCATGGCGATTCCCATCGGATCGATCCGCTGATGTCGACAACGGGATAACCTTCCGGCAGCAGTTGGTCCCGGCGGGCGTCGCGCGGCATCAGCAGCTTTCCTTCCGGTGCAATGATGCGCTGCTCAGGTCGTTGCCGCTGCAAAGCCTGAAGCACGTCCGCTGCTGTCAGATGTTCCCGGGCATCTTCCTTTTCGACCACGACCGGAACGGCAGGATCTGCCGTCGAGGAGGTCTTACCACCGTTCGTGTCCGCGGCGTCCGGTTTTGATTGATCAGGGGAGGCATTCTGATCGTCCGACTTCTTTGATTCCGTGGGTGTTGGGGCCTGTGCATGCGCAGCATCCCATCCCAGCCCGGTGAGCCACGCCGAAAGGCACACAGCCAAGTATGACCAGGTTCTCGAACGCCGGCTGGCTAATGAGCGACCTTGAATGCAAGGCATTGCGAAGTCTCCATCCATTGGCAACAAACAGTGGCCATTGGCAACAAACAGCGGCCCGCATTCATACGTCGGGCCGACGCTCCATCCCACCACCTATTATCGACGATCACCACGAGACTGTACAACCATCCACTGCCGACCGCTACGAAATCAACGACCTAACTGCTGCGCGAGTTCGGCAGGATCATTCACCGGCAATTTACAGCGATAATCTTCACAGACATAGGCGGTAGGGCGTTCATTCTGGAGCACACGGTTCTTCAGCAAGGGATAGTCACTGTCCGTATCTGCCTGCGAGGTCTGAATAATGACCCTGTTGGGTAGATAACGCTCATGAATCGTACGAATCAGTGCCCGCGTCTCGGGAAGATTGGGATCACCGACAATCACGATCTCCTTGACCGTATCATGATAAAAATCGACCGCCGACAGCAACTTCTCGTACGCGGCAGGGTTGGATTCCACCTGAGATGCAAACGCCTTGAAGGTTCCTTCGGCTTTCTCTCGCAGGTCTTTGCGGCCTGT
>JBMYUM010000543.1:0-2377 GCA_049605375.1 Phycisphaerae bacterium
CGCACCGCTGGCGGCCTGATAGGTGCTGACCACGATCCTTTCCACCGGGATGACCTGATGCAGCGGCCAGACAACCATGTTCATGATGATGGTGGAGCAGTTGGGGTTGACGATGATTCCCTTGTGGTGATTCAGGTCGTGCGGATTAATTTCCGGGATGACAAGTGGTACAGCGGGATCCATGCGAAAGGCAGAGGAGTTGTCAATGACGACACACCCGGCGTCATTCGCGTGAGGGGCGTATTCCCGGCTGCGGTCACCACCGGCGCTGAAGATCGCGACGTCTACGTCTTCGAATGACGCGGGGGTGAGTTCTTCGATTTCTATGGATTGCCCGTTGACATCAATGGTTGTTCCGGCACTGCGCGCGGAAGCAAGCAGCTTGAGCTTGTCCAGGCTGAGGTTGTGCGTTTCGACCAGGCGGCATACTTCGCGACCGACAGCGCCAGTCGCCCCGGCAACGGCTAGTTTGTCCATGGGTAGGTAGACTTCCGAGAGTGAATTAGTGTGTGGCGAACTACTCTGGCAAAATACAACGTAGTGCATCTGCAGGATAGAGTCAATCGCCGGATCGACGCACAAACTTTTGGTGCACTAATTCCCTATCGGAAAAGCACTTAAAAGGATTGAAAAGGCCCTTGAATCGACTTGTCCCCATTGCTAGACTGCCCGCCCGATGGCAGTCGTAGCGGGGATTCCAGGGCAACTTTCCTTGTCCGGAGTTCGGTTTTCGACTGCATGAAGGAGGGTTCAAGAGAATGCCCAAACCATCGGGCAAATTACCTTCCTGGGTTCGGTTGTCCAGCATCGGCACGGAATTCGCCGGCGCGGTGGCAGGGTTCGCTTTGCTGGGCTACCTGATTGATCGATCGTATGAATCGTCCCCCTGGGGCGTACTGATCGGCACGATTCTGGGAATCGTTGGCGGGCTTTACAACTTGATCAAAGCTTCCCTTCGTGAGATCCGGAAAAGAAAGCGCGAGAAGGCGGCTTCGCACGCAGGAACTGGCGATCAAGCTGGTGATGTGCGTGCCGAGAGCTCGACCAGGGGCGGCGGCGATGATGTGCCGACAGCAGGCTTTGATGACGATCGATCGTTGCCGTAACGGTCAAACATACGCGGCCGTGTCGTTTGGCAGGTGCGTATGAGTACCTTGATGGGCATGGTAGCCGTGACCTCGGCCGTGGCTTTGCTGTTGGCGGGTGTCGGTTTCTACCCGACGAGGTCGTTGGCCGGCGTCGACGCGACGACTGAAATGATGTGGGCTCTTGCGGTGACGCTTGCGTCGTCGTGGATCAGTCTGCTCCCGGTGGCTTTGCGTTGGCCGACCAGGTCGATCGCGCCACTGGTCCTCGGCACGATGGCGATTCGGTTTGTCCTCGTGGCTTCTGCGTCGCTGACCTTTGTCCTGATGGAATGGGTGGATCGCCCACCGTTCCTTGTCTGGGTTGCGATCAGTTACGTTTTCCTTCTCGTACCTGACACGTTGATGGTGGTGCGGGTGGCTCGAAGCGATGAAGGCGGCGACTAGGCGTTTCTCTCGCTGGATGAGCGTAGCTGTTAAACGTTTGACTTCTATTGGCGGAAACGAGTGTCATGAGTGGAATGCTTGCTGCGGGCGATAGCCCTCTGAGCCATGTCGTTCAGCACCGTCTGGTCGATGCACCATTTGAAATCCCGGGTTTTCTGGGTGGATTGCTGACGCCCGACGGGCGGATCACGATCCTCAGCGATCAGATGCTGATGATGCTGCTGGCCGGCCTGCTGCTATCCGTCTTTTTCCCGCGCCTGACGCAACGTCGCCGCGGGACGGATGAAATCGGCAGCATGGTCCCTTCGGGCTTCGCCAATTTCGTCGAGACACTTTGCCATTACCTTCGCGAGAATGTGGCAAAACCCAACCTGCAAGAGCACACCGATCGGTTCATTACGTACATCTGGTCGGTGTTCTTCTTTATCCTCACGATGAACCTTCTGGGCTTGCTGCCTATCCCGGCGATTTCGGTCGCGATCAATAAGAATCTCCATCTCGGCGGAACGCCCACGGGGAATATCTTCGTGACGGCGGTACTGGCGTTGTGCACCATGTTCATGATGGTGTTCAACGGTTTGCGAATCGGAGGTAAAGACTACCTTGCCCACTTCTGTCCGGGGCCGATCCTCCTGGCGCCATTGCTTGTGCCGGTTGAGTTGCTCGGTCTGGGGGCAAAAATCTTTGCGTTGGCGATTCGTTTGTTTGCAAACATGATGGCGGGGCACATTCTCCTTGCGGTGTTGCTGAGTTTCATTGGTCTGGCCATTGGAAGCCTTGGCATGGGCGGAGGGCTTTTGGTTGCCGTTCCGGTCATCGTGGGCAGCATTGCGATCACGATGCTT
>JBMYUM010000544.1:0-2373 GCA_049605375.1 Phycisphaerae bacterium
GTCACGAAGCGTGACCTGCGTACCCAATGCTGCAACAGCAGAGTACGTCTGCGAAGGCGCGAGCTGCGGATCCGAGAAGGTCGTACCGTCGGTCGTCTCTGCCGTGAAGTAGAATTCGAAACGATCGGTGCAGTTACCGCTCGGAAGCGTCGCTTCGTAGAGATCATTGCCAACCTGTGGCATCGGGAACTGATTGAAAGGACCACCGTTGACCGAGAGGTGCATCACACCCGTTCCGTCAGCCGGAACACCAACACCCGTACCGGCCAGGCTGACCTGGAACGTCAAACCTGACAGTTCAACAAATGCCGGCAAGCCCTGCGGATAACTGAAGACGATGCCCAGCGGCGGCTGGTTCATCCAGATCTCATACCCCGAGCAGGTACCAATGAACATGTCGACCCAACCATCACCGTTGATGTCTTCCACCGAAATGTCGTGAGAACCATTCGGCGTCCACGGTGCCGCACCACCCTGCTCCTGCAAGGTCACGTTCGGAAGGTTTCCGAGGTTGCGGTAGATGTGCATGCGACGGGCACAGCCGTCAAAGTCAACGTCAACGTCCGTGATGATCACGTCGTTGTGACCGTCGTTGTTCAAGTCGGCAATGGCGTGGTTTCCACCAAAGCCATCATCGCCACTGAACGGGAACGTCAGGAAGTCAGCAATCCCCTGGGCGTTATTACCCTGGTTGATCATGTAAGAGTCGGTACCGTCGTCGGTCACGATGAGGTCAAGACGACCGTCCTGGTTCAGGTCGGCCGGCGTCACGTGGTACGGCGCCTGCGTGTACACAACATCAAAGACGTTGAAGAAACCCTCGTTGTTCGGGTCGTTGTAACTGATCGAAATGCGCTGCGGCGTCTGAAGTGCCGTGTCCTTCACAATGTCAAGAGCGCCGTCATTGTTCATGTCGACGATCGCCGATGCCATACCGAATGCCGAAAGAAGCATCGTGGATGACATGCGGGTCTCAAGCGAGTCAGTGAAGTTTCCCGTACCGTCGTTAAGGAACAAACGGTCGTTGACGTCGTGGCCGGCCGGCATCGGTGGAGCCGTCACGGCATCATCATAGTCACCGAAATACAGGTCGACGTCACCGTCATCGTCAATGTCACCAGCCGCAATGGAACAGAAACGCGGAGCAACCTGCAAACCGGCGCCAATCGTCCGAATCTGCGGGAAGCGACCCTCTTCGTAAATGTAACCCTGCCATACGCCGCCGATTTCACCCTTATTCATGTAGATTCGCGGGTGAGAAATCGTCTTCGAAAGACCATCACTGATGGTGGTCGCCGTGATGATGTCGAGCCAGCCGTCGCCATCGACGTCAGCCAACGCAATGTCACGGTCGTTGGTGATGTCAAAGAAACCCTGACCACCGTCATCGGCATCCAGCATGTACTGGTCCGTACGATTAACGAAAACGCCGTCAATCGCCTGCCCGTCTGCAACCCCCTCGAACAGGAACAGGGAGTTCTGGCAAAGCGAGCTGCCATTGCAAGCACTTCCTACATCGGTTTTACGGGCCACGACAATGTCGAGGTCACCATCATTGTCTACGTCGCCGACCGCAAAATCTTTTTCTGCGAGGTCGTTAATTCCTCTGTCCGGCGTGGCGACAAGACGTTGCGACGTCTCCTCGACAAAGTTGATCCAGCCGCCACTGCCCGCCTCGGCAGTTTGGGCAAGCATGGATGCCGCCAACAGGCCTACGAATACCGTGCGCATGCGTTTGACTCCTAATTCCCTCATGCGTTTCCGTGCGATGGATTACATGGTCGGGCCACGGTCACGTGGCCATTAAATCTAAAGATCCTGGGAAACCCCTATGATAGCCGTTCCCCCCCCAAAACTGCAAGAAAGAACAAGCAGGCCAGCAAGAATATCATCCGGTAATGTACCAGATCACATACATGCCAGCCCGCTTGCGGTAGATCATTGCGAGATCAGATCGAACGACCTCGCCTCACCCCGAAAAACGGCTTATGGACACGGAAGCGGACAACCCGTCTCACTATAAACCTGCCCCTGGAATGCCTGGACGTCGCGAAGAACGTCCGCAAAATTCGCAACGGCGTTAGGTAAGCAAGGCTCAAGGTCAGCTCGCTCCAACGTCACATTCGTAAAGTTTGCCTGAAAGGCCTGAACCACCAGCTGAATATCCGCAAAGTTGACCACATCATTCGGCGGGAAGTCAACGTCACCCCACGTCCATGTCGTGGCAGCAGCCGGACCAGACAACGCCGGACTTCCCGGTGCACCGCAGTCGGACTGTACCAGATACGTCTTCGAAGGGATGATTTCCAAACCACGGATAGCGGCCGTACCCCACTGGGCGGCCGTCCGGTAAACAGGGTTCGGCCCCAATGT
>JBMYUM010000545.1:0-2369 GCA_049605375.1 Phycisphaerae bacterium
CGAGCTCGGCTTTCGGCGGCTCGGACGCTTCCTGGCGATTCTATTCGCTCTCATGTGCATTGGCGGAAGCTTCGGCGGCGGCAACATGTTCCAGGGCTGGAACGTCAAAGAGATGCTCAAGACGAATTTCAGCGTCGACCCGACCCTCTCGGCATTCGTTGTATCGGGGCTGGTCGCCATGGTGATCATTGGCGGTATTCAGCGTATCGGCGCGGTAGCGTCGAAACTGGTCCCGATGATGTGCGTGATTTACGTCGGCGGTGCCCTTTTCGTGATCATCAGCAACGCCTCCGACATTCCAACGTATCTGTCGCTGATTCTGAAGTCCGCCTTCACGCCCGTGGCGGAGGCCGGCGCCTGTGCCGGCGTTTCGGTCTGGATCGCATTCCAATGGGGACTCAAGCGTGCCTGCTTCTCCAATGAGGCCGGTGAGGGTTCGGCTGCCATCGCGCACGCCGCTGCCAAGACCGACGAACCGATCCGCGAAGGCGTGGTCGCCGGCATCGGTCCGTTCGTTGACACCATTATTATCTGCACGATGAGTGCGTTGGTGCTGTTGATGAGCGGCACCTGGGATCGTCCCGCCGCCGGCTTCGTTGCAAGTGTCACGGAGACAACAGCAACGATTCAAGTCAATCCCGATGTCGAAGAGCGTTACCATCAGCACTACTTGAACCGCATGGGTAACGGCAAGAACCTGTCGATCCAGGTTGTTCGCGATGCCAACAAAGAGCTCCAGACTGTCGAAGCACCGATCCAGGGTCTGGACGAAGTTCCTTCTTCCTGGGATGCCCTGCCGCTGCTGCAGCTGGACATCTCTGAGTTTGATGTTGCCAAGCGCGAGAAACTGGCGGTTGGTCAACATGTCCATATGGGCATGGAAGGTGCTGAGATGACCGCATTCGCGTTCGACACGGCGATTACCGGCTTCGGCAAATACATTGTCACACTTGGCGTCTGCCTCTTTGCCTTCAGCACCATGATCTCCTGGAGCTACTATGGTGAAAAAGGCGCAGAGTATCTCTTCGGCCCGGGGGTCATTTTGCCCTTCAAAATCATGTTCGTTCTCTTTGTCTTCCTTGGTATGGTGCTTCCGAAGTTTGACGTGGTGGTGAACTTTTCCGATGCCACAACGGGACTGATGGTGATCTGCAATCTTCCGGCGATCTTGATTTTGTCACCGGTGGTGATGAAAGCGACGGGTGATTACTTCCGCCGTCTGGACGGTGGCGAGATGCCCAAAGTCGGCAAACGATAAAAAAAGAGCCGACGACCCGTCGGTCGTCGGCGATGGCAATTCAGTCTGGCGGCCCGGCAGGTCGGTGGTTACTTGCTTGGCCGTCCAGTGCTATTGCCGCCATTACCCGGCTGTTGTTTTTGGATTGCATAGTTCGCGTTGAGCCGGCTGATCACCGTTTCCGTGATATCTCGGCGCGGATTCCAGTAGACCACTTTCTGAAGCAGGATCTGCTGCTTCGCGGTCGTCGGCGTGCTGGCTTCGTCGCCGGGCAATGCATCAATGGCAAGGACCACTTCGATGCCCTGTTCTTGAGCAATAATGCTGACCGTCGCCTGAATATCGAGGTAGATACTGCGAAGTGACCGGGCCAGTGCCTCATCCATCATTCGCGTCTGGCTTTCGACAAAGAACTGTGCACGTGCTTCAAGTACGGCAAGCTCTTCGCGGGTGGTGTTAAACGCATCCGTACCGGGTTTCAACTGCTCAGCCAGAATTCGCCGTTTCTGCTCGATCTGTTCACGGAACTGGTCGCCCTCCTCACGAAGCCGGATGCGGCGTTGTTCGAACTCGGCCTCAAGATCGCGGGTGCGCGCGTACTTCTCAGAGGCGTCGGCGACATTGATGACTGCAACGTTCGCTCCGTCGCCCCCCTGCCCAAGGAACAGAAGATAGAAACTCAAGAACTGAATCAGCATGGCTATATCTCCCTATCGCGTGCGATGACTCGTCTTCATCTATAAAGACGCCCGCCGAATACTCGACGGGCGTTTCCAGGTTGCTCTCTTTTTCGTGCGCTCGCCGACCTACGGTGCCGGCTTGGGTGCCGGTTTCGGCGTCGGTTTTGCCGACGGTGCTTTCTTGGCCGGCGTTGCCTTTGGCGCCGGTGCGGTCTTCTTTGCAGGTTCCGTCTTCTTAGCCGGTGCCGCCGGTTGCGGCTTCGGCTGCGTGACCGAAGGCTGCGTCATGTCGATCATCTGAATATTCTCAGGCAAGTCGATCACAAACTTGCCGGGATCGAGCGACGTATTCATCTTCACGTTCTTATACACCATGCTCTGGATGACGTCACCGGCGGCATTCACGCCTTCCATTTTGACAAGCACACCACCATCTTTGGAGAAGTAAGACT
>JBMYUM010000546.1:0-2360 GCA_049605375.1 Phycisphaerae bacterium
GGAATCTCTGCCATGGATGACTCGTTCATGTCGATGATCTCCGGTGTCGCTACCAATTTGTTCCTCGTCCTGGTCACCCTGAGAATCGCGCGTCAGTTTCGTCGACCGACATTTCACCTGCTGTCCTGGTTGTCATTGGTATCGCTCGTCGGGTTCATCACGCTTCGGATGCTTCCTTTCAGCCCACATTTCGAATAGAACCGTTGGATCGAGTGGGTTCAAGCCATGACCCTAGCGACATGGCAGCTCTTTAGTCCATTTCAGAAAAGGGAAGACGTTGCGTGCGGTTGTACAACGTGTAAGTGATGCGAGCGTCACCAGCGCAAGCGATGTGACGGGTGCGATCAAGTCAGGGCTGTTGGTTTATCTCGGCGTCGATCGTGATGATGGAGAACCGGACGTCAAATACCTGGTAGAGAAAATTCGCTACGTGCGAATTTTTCCAGACGAAGCGGGCAAGCTCAACCTGGATGTCGCGCAGGCCACCGGAAGTGTGCTCGTTGTGAGCGCCTTTACAACACAGGCCGATGCGCGCCGCGGACGACGGCCTTCCTTCGACAATGCTGCACCACCGGAGAAGGCACTCGTTCTCTACGAGATGTTCTGTAATTCACTGGCATCGCTCGGCGTCAAAGTCGAACGCGGCAAGTTCGGACATGACATGCAGGTCTACTCGATCAATGCCGGCCCGGTTTGCCTCTTGATGGAATCCCGTCGAGCCTTCTAAAGCGACGACTGCCGATTCGTCACAATCGGAACATCTCAAACAGAACACCTGTTTTGGCACCGGATTGCAGAGCGTTGCGTCGACTCCGATCGCTCATTATCGGCCTCATCAATTGCTGTTTGAAAACATCGGGCAGGTCTGGTTAGACTGTTGTTTATCAGTTGGAAGAGCAGGTGTTTCATGACCTGCAGGAGGAAGGGGACCTCCGTGCCTTGGCGATCTTGCAAGGAACCGACTGATGATACGACAACAATCGACTGAATCGACGATGATGGCATACGCGGGTGACAATGAAGCGCAACATGAGCGCGGCGACTCCGATCACGATTCGCTGCTTTCATCAGCGATCAGCGGGGACGAGGCTGCGCTGCAACGCATGCTTATGCGATCCCACCGAAGGCTGTCGTCTCATCTCGAAGCGAAACTCCCTACGGGTCTCCGCAAGTTCGTCAGTGTTGATGACGTCCTTCAGGAAACCTACCTCGCGGTATTCAAGAAGATCCACTCCTTTCAACCACGTGGCGACGGCTCCTTCCATCGATGGTTGGTGACCATCGCCGAAAATCAGATGATTGACGCGATCAAGTCGGAGCGCGCCGCTAAGCGTGGAGGAGATTTCCAACGGCTCGAAGCCCCCGCGGATCGAGATGCGCAATCTGTCGTGGAATACCTGGAGTTGTTGGCGACGAACGAGCGAACGCCCAGTCGTCACGCGGCCGGCCAGGAGGCGCTGCAACACGTCGAACAGGCATTGCAGCAACTGAAGAACGAGCATCGGGAAGCGTTGCAACTGCGGTACCTGGAAGGGCTTTCAGTCAAAGAGGTCGCGGCGAGGATGAACAGAACCGAAGGCGCGGTCTGCCTTCTTTGTCATCGCGCCCTGAGACGACTGCAGGACATGCTTGGGAACGCGACGAGATTTTTCAGCCGCGGGGTGTAAGGCGATACCGTCATTTTCGTTCATCAGGAAGGCGGAGAAGCCGAACGCGCGAGACTGATTTGTCACCCTTGGAATGTCGGCACCCTGACACAAGTACCAGGAACAGTCGGTGGTCATGATGGATGAACGAACGCACCCGTCGGAGCAGAACTCGAATCTCAATGATCCGTCGGGTGATGCATCCATCGACCGAATGATGCGCATTCAACGTGTGGTCGACGATTGCATTGAGCGTCGATTAGCCGGCGAAAATCTATCAGACGCCGATCTGCAAATAGCCCATCCCGAACTACTGCCGGAACTTTCCGATGAACTGCGCCATCTTGCCGTCATCGAACGCGCAAGAAAACGCGCGGGCTCGTCTGTGGGGAGTCAATCGGATGGGCGTCAGCTTCCTCTGGGCGACCCGTCTCCGCCCGATTTGTTTCCCGGTTACGAAATTCTGAATGAAATCCAACGCGGCGGGCAGGGGGTGGTGTACCGTGCCAGGCAATCCTCGACCGGTCGTGATGTCGCCATCAAAGTCGCCATTCGAGGTGCGTCGGCCACATCCGCGGAAATCGCCCGCCTCGAACAGGAAGTTCAGGTCCTCGGTAAGCTTCGCCATCCAGGAATCGTGTCGATCATCGATTCCGGCGAGGCCGCCGGTGGCAGCTTCTACTACGTCATGGATTTCATTGAAGGTCAGTCGCT
>JBMYUM010000547.1:0-2298 GCA_049605375.1 Phycisphaerae bacterium
CTTTTTGGCATAGTTTGATCTTTTTTGGCATAGTTTTGTTTATTTTGACGTAGTTTGATTTCATATTTCATGTGATTTGATCTAGCTTAATCCAGTTCAATTTCATCCGAATCTTCCTGTACCGATGCCGGCTCTTCTTCCTGTTCCTGCAACGTGGCGAGGTACACCCGAGAATCCGGACGCAATGAGAGCATCCCTTGAGCGAGCGCCGAAACGCCGGCAAGCTGCGAAACCACAAAACCGACCAGTAAAACAAAACCGGGCGCTAGGGGACGGGGCCCAGGTCGCGAACGCCAGAACTTCTCCATGCGATTGGCTCCTTCCGCACGTGAGAACTCGTCAGGCCGGGGAACGCCGAACCGGCCCCAATCCACGTGCATTGATGTGAACAGTGGCAAATGCCGCAAGTCCGCGCAATATGACGACATCAGCAGCCACTCAAACGCAACATTCCGATGGTCTACAGCAATCGCCATACCACCGAATCCAAAACATGGATCGAATCGGATCAATAACGCCAAGTGCTTGAGAGAAATGCATGCCCCGCGATCAATGCAGGGGTTTTTGCTAGGGAAGCTGGCGGAAGTCGACAGATTAATCGGGCGCTTGGACAACCGCC
This sequence comes from Phycisphaerae bacterium, assembly GCA_049605375.1. Lineage (GTDB taxonomy): Bacteria > Planctomycetota > Phycisphaerae > UBA1845 > UBA1845 > JADFOB01. The sequence continues at coordinate 620 of JBMYUM010000547.1, forward strand.
CCGCATCCGGGACACGAAACGGGCACGGGCAGCTCCCAATCGCACCCACAGGCACCGCAACGAAGGCCGGAACCACACTCCGAGCAAAGACCCGTCACGTTGCCCGTCAGGTCGTAGCCGCATCCCCGACACTGGCCGGCACGATAACGCCGCCGGGTTCGAAGGTAGTAATACAGGTAAAGTGCAGGCCCAAGAACAAACGCACCCGCGAGTACCGGCCCGGAAGTTCGCACGCCATTCAGCCACAACCTTGACATCACAAGCCCCGTCCGCTGGTCAAAACGAACGACGTCGTTGTAGGCCGTCTCAACAATCTCGTGATGCGCAATCCGGGCAGGATCGGCATGAAGAATGTTCAAACAGAGAAGCCGATCGCTGATCCGACGAAACCGAACCCGACGACTGTCACGATCGAAAGAAATATCCACGGGATCTTCTGAGGAGAATGTGTAGATCCGAACCAGGCCGTCACTGAACAAGACATAACCGCAACCGTAAGGTGTGCGGTATAGATCGAGCCGAATCGGGAGCACGTAACCTGTCCAGTCGACCACCGCAACAAGGACTGACATCGTTACCAATCCGACCACGAGCCAGTAACGGACGCGTTGTATCCGATGCCTTGCCATCAATCAGCTGTACCGACTTCGATCTTTGGACGCACGGACTCCATCGACGATGCCCCATGTTCAGACTGTCGATCTGATGACGCGTCCACCTGCGCGAGTTGCCGGTTCCGCATCACCGCCCGCTGCGTCAACAGCATCAGGCCGGCCCCGACAACGGCACCGACACCGCTGGCCCATTGCGCGATCGTGAGACGCTCCTGGAACAGGAAGAACGAGCCCAGGCTCGTCATGAATGGCTGAAGCAGGATCAATCCTGCCGCTACGGTAACCCCCAATCGCGCCATCGCCGCATAATACGAAACATGAGAGAGTGCGATCCCGATCAACGCCGACAACATCAAGAGCATGAACTGCTGCCACGGGAAATAGAGCGGCTCAACGCCTCCATCACGGCCAAGCATGAACATCAGTGAGATCAACACGCATGACGTCATGATGCTGATCATCGCAAACGCAAGGATCGGATTGATCGACCGCATATAATACCGCACTGACATCGAATAGCCGCCGAACCCCAACCCAGCCATGACCCCAAGGATCATTCCGGTCAGCGTACGCCCCGTCGGAAACGACTGCCCAAGCATCGCCACCCCCAACGAGCCGAAGAACGCCAAAGACGCTCCCACCCAGAAACGCGGATTGCGAATCACATCACGTTCTGCCGGAAACAACACATACGCCCCGAATGCGACAAAGACAATCTGAAATCGAAGCATGAAGGTCAACAGACCCGGCTCAATGTAGTACGGAGCGTGCGCAAAACAGGTCTGTCCTACGCAGTTCACCAGGCTTGGAACCAGCGCGAGACGCCATAGGCCATTCGGCAAGCGGCCGCGCCAATAAGCATAAAGAAGGAAGGGTAACCAGACGGCAGCGGAAAACGTATACCGCCAACCATTCATGGTCCACGGATCGGTCAGCTGGGTAAAGTACTCGAGGAACAGCGGAACACTCGACCAGCAGGCCAGGGTGAGCGTCCCGAACGCAGCCCCGGCCATGGTGGAGCGTGAAGTGGAAATTTCAGCAGACAAAACGGGATTCCGGCAACCG
>JBMYUM010000548.1:0-2276 GCA_049605375.1 Phycisphaerae bacterium
GATACGTCTGACCTTGGAATGCCGACACCGCCCGCAGAATGTCCCCGAAGTTGATGATGCCGTTTGGCATACACGGATCAAGATCCGCCGCCGCCACGGTCACGAGGCTGAAGTCGTTCTGGAAACCGAGAACCACCAGCTGCACATCGGCAAAGTTCGCGACCGTATTCTGATCAACGTCACCCCAGGCCCATGTCTCACCTGACGCCACAACCGACCGGGTTCCACCGGGAACTTCGGACTGCACGCTGTAGCTCGTGCCGGGAATAATCTCTTCGCTGCTGATGGTCACCGTTGACCATGTCGCGGCAGTTTGAAACACCGGTGCTCCCGTCAACGAACCGTCAGCCGCAACGTAGAATTCGAAACAGGGGAGTTCGACCGACGAAATCACAAGAGCGATCGGATCACCGCAGGCTATGTCAGGGGTCACGTTCAACGAACGACCGCCCGCCCCGACGATCGCCGGTACGTTGATCGAATACGTCACGTCACCGGTTCCCGGATCACAGATATCCGTCGAACAGTCATTACCGTCATCGATCGTGGTCAAATCGCCCGTCGCCGGATCGCAACATTCGCCGGCCGGGGTGTTATCGATGCTTGAACAAGCCGCTGCCGCACATGAATCAACCGTACAGGCGTTGCCGTCATCGCATGATGCCAGCGAGGTGACACTCAGCGTCGCCGACGCACTCTCATCACTGCCGAAACCATTGCTGACGACGCAGGTGTAGCTCCCGGCATCACCCGGAACGACATCCTGAATGTTGAGCACGGAACTCGTGGCACCACCAATATTTCCGCCGTTCAGTCGCCACTGGAAGGTGAGCGGCTGAGCACCGCTGGCTGAAACGGAGAACACAACGTCGTCACCCTCACAAACCGATTGCGACTGGGGAGAAGCCGTCACTTCAGCAGGATCTTCGTTCACGCCGCACACCAACTCCTGAATACGGAAGTCGTCGATGCCGGCTTCAACCACCGATCCGTTGATCAAGTCGCCCGAACTGAATCGGAACTGCATGTTGTTCGTGACGGCAATGACGTCGTCAACACGAAGGCTTGGCGTAATCCAGCCGCCACCGGCTTCAGGACCGGCCGGACCGACAACTTCAAGGATCTCCCAGGTCGAACCGCCATTGTTGCTGACCTCAACGATAAACTCGTCTTCGTTAGCACCGGAACCAAAGTTGTTCGAGAACCAACGGGCATAGCTGACATAAGGCACCGAGATGCTGGATAGGTCGTACGATGACGTGGTAAGAATCGTCGTACCACCGTCAACGTCGTTGTTGCAAGCGTTCGGGCCACCACCGAGGATGTTGTCCGTAAGGAAGCACTGCCCCGATCCGTCAAAGTCTGCGATGGGATTGCCGCGATCGCATTCGGCCAAAGGCGTGCCTCGAATCCACTCACCATCGGTCGCGTCGCCACTGACCGACCAACCCGGGTCAGACTCGAAATCAACGACTTCGATGTCAACAAAGCCCAATGCCGACAGGACAGACTGGAACGATGCCGGCGCATCAGCCGGACTGGTAATCGTGCTGCCTTCCAATGTCTGAACAGAAACGTAGTAGTCGATCGTTGAGCCGCACGGCGCCGAAGGCAACGCGCCGGCGAAAGCCGCGCCATCGAAGGGCATGGGCGAACCGGTGAAAGCACCACCGTCAACACGCGAGAAGAGTGTGACACTGCCCGGATCGGGCGTTTCGGCCTCAGCGTTAACGACCACGCGTACCGGCGTTCCACCCGATGGATCACTCAACGACGGGAATCCGTCAGGATAGTCGAAGGAAACCAGAGGACCTTGAACGCTGACAACGAGGAGACCGTTCTCAAGATCAGACAACAGAATCTTGTCTTCGCCGAGCAACGGATACGTTCCCCAGCAACCCTGGAAGCCGGATGCCGTGCCGTCAAAAATCGAGGTGTCGTAGCTGGCAACAAACTCCAGTTCACCACTGATCGCGTTGATGTCAAAAACCTGAAGGCCGGCCTGGTACCACGAAATGTAGACGCGATTACCGATCACAACTTGGTTGTGAACACTGAACGCGTCCGCCGATAGAACAAGACTGTCCGTCTCCGTGAAACTGATCGAGCCACCGGTGTCCGTCATACGGTAGACCTGGATACCGCCGCCGCCACGCTCCTCACCGACGACAACGTATTCACCATCATCCGTCGGCCACATCGAGTGCGTGTTGTTGCCGCCGACGTTACCGAGAAACACCGGAGGCGTATTGGCGACATCGCTGATGTCATAAACA
>JBMYUM010000549.1:0-2273 GCA_049605375.1 Phycisphaerae bacterium
TCGACATTGCCGGGCTCACGCTCCGTCGCCGACGGCGAAAATGATCGAGGGATCTTCATCTGCGGGACCGGTATTGGGACATCCATTGCAGCGAACAAAGTAAAAGGCATTCGTGCTGCACTATGCCACGATGAGTTGACGGCCGAGTACTCGCGCCGTCACAACAACGCCAATGTCTTGTGCCTTCCCGCCGATCTTGTCGGCCATGAACTCCTGACCAGGCTGGTCGATGTCTGGATGACGACGGAATACGAGGGCGGTCGACACGACCGTCGACTTGGGAAAATTGCTGACTACGAGAAGGGCAGTGCATAACCGCCGGCAGCCAGGTCAGAAGGGTGTGTCGACCGGCAGCCAGGAATTGCCGATGACAACCCGTACCGAGCTGGCGGATGGCCACGGCCGACGAATCCGCCATATGCGGTTGTCCGTCATTTCGACCTGCGATCTACGGTGCTCCTACTGCCGCCCAGCCGACTTGCCGCAAACATCCAACACGCAAGCCTCTCGAACAACGGAACTCAGCGATCAACAGCGCCTCATGCTCGTGGCGGCGCTTGTCGCGCAATATGGCTTGGAACAGGTTCGGATCACCGGCGGCGAGCCACTTCTGTACCGCAACGTCGTATCACTCGTCGAAGGCATCAGGGGTATCGCGCCTCATCTCGATCTCGCCATGACAACCCACGGCAAACTTCTCGACCGAAAAGCGGCGGCGCTGCGACAGGCGGGTTTGTCGCGAATTAACATCTCGATCGATTCGCTTCGCGCAGACGTTTACAACCAGCTCACCGGTGGCAATCTGGAAGACACGCTCAGGGGCATTGATGCAGCCTCAGACGCCGGATTCTTCCCGGTGAAACTGAACACCGTCGTTCTCAAGGGCATCAATGACAACGAACTTGCCAACATCGTCACCTGGGCCATCGAACGTGACCACGAAGTTCGTTTTCTGGAAGCGATGCCGATCGGTCCCGCCGCGGCATTCAATCAAGATCATTTTGTCCCCGTTGCAGACATGCGACGCCGACTTGAACGTGACTTTTCAATGGAGCCCATAGCCGCGCCCGTCGGCTCCACCGCACGGCGTTTTCGTGTTCAGGCAAACGGAAAGAACGGAACGATCGGGTTTGTCAGTCCCGTTTCTGAACCATTCTGCGGCAGCTGCGGTCGCATTCGTGTGACCGCGGACGGAACGCTCTACCCATGCCTTCTCGATAGCCGTTCCGCCAACCTGCAGAAATGCCTCGACGGCGAAGCATGGAACCTGATGACGCTGGATAAGACCCTGCGCTCCGCCATGGGGCAAAAAGCTGCGGCGGGAACCATTCAATCAACGTCAATGGTTACCATCGGCGGCTAGGCTGCAAACGCACTGCAAGCCAGACACGAATTCCCAATCTCCATTTTTTTGAGGTAGTCGCATGACAGCCTCTGTTAAGCTGGAATAGGATGAGCGTACGCAAACCGGTATGAAACGCCGATTGCGGAATCGTTCGCTGACGCCGACTGCCCCCCAACGTGCGGTAGCGGCAAATCATCCGAGGAGCAACAAGTATGAAACGCCTATCGTATTCATGGTTCGTGTTGATCCAACGATCCGGAACAAAAGCTCGCACCATGACCGTGCTGCTATGGGCTGCGTTGGCTACACCGACGTTGGCACAGCAGACGTGGTACGTCGATCAATCGGTCCAGGGCGGCCCGACGGACGGACTGACATGGTGCACCGCGTTTGGGCGACTTCAAGATGCGACCGCAGTGGCCACACCAGGAGACACAGTACTGGTCGCCGAGGGAGAATATCGACCGCATGCGGACGATCGCTCGGTCTCCTTCAATTTGACCGCCGGTGTCACCTGGCAAGGCGGGTTCGAAGGTTGTTCTGCAGACAATGATGACGCTCAGGGGACCGGGGGAAACAGTGATCCCAAGGCAATCGTGACCATACTGACGGGTGACCTTGCAAGTAACGATGATCCCCTCGCATTTCCCGAAGGGGCGACGTTTGCAGACAACAGCTACCACGTGGTGCGTGTTGTATCCGGAGAAGGTGCTGCTCGAATCGAGGGTTTTACCATTCGTGGTGGGTACGCCGAAAGTGAAATTCTGGGTGACGCGGGCGGAGGCATCGTGGCCGAAAGTGGTGATGTCATCGTGACCGCGTGCCTGTTCGAATTCAACTTCGCCGGTCGCGGCGCAGCCATTCACAAAGCAGGCGGTTGGCTGGAAGTCGTCAACTCGATCTTCCGGCGAAACAGCGCGCTCAGGTG
>JBMYUM010000550.1:0-2263 GCA_049605375.1 Phycisphaerae bacterium
CGCATCCACATCCCGTTACGAACCTGATCCCAATACTTCGCCTGGGGCATCTTATCGATCGCCGTGTCAATCTCATGACGTCGCGGCAACGGGTGCATGATCACAAGGTTCGGCTTGAACTGAGGAGCCATATCTTCCGTCAAACTGAAACGGGCGTAATCAATCGAACTCGACTCACCATCCTTGTCCCACTCATCCTGAAGACGCGTCATGTAAATGCCATCACTCTGCGCCAACACCGAGCGAATGTCGTCGGTCTGCTCATATTGAATGCCACTGCGCGAAACGTAATCCAGAATGTCATCGCCAATCTGAAGCGAATCCGGCGCAACAAATCGAAGCTGAACGCCAGGATAGTGACAGAGCAGATAAGCAAGCGAACGCACCGTTCGACCACGCTTCAGGTCACCGACGAACGAAATCGTCTTGTCGGCAAAGAGGTTACCCGAATAACGCGGCGCGCCGCGATTCTCGGCCGAGCCCGCAAACGATCGGTAGAGCGTGTAAATGTCCAACAGCGCCTGCGTCGGATGCTGGTCCTTACCACTTCCACCATTGATCACCGGAATCGGACGAGGCATGTCATTCAGAATGTGAGCCACGTGCTCGGCAAAACCCTCGGCCGGATGACGCATGATGATCAAGTCGAAGTACTGACTCAACACCCGAACGGTATCGTCTTCAGACTCACCCTTGATCTCAGACGACGTCGAACGGTCACGCACCTCGTTGTACGGCATGCCGACAATCTGGCACGCAGCAGCAAACGAAAGGAACGTTCGCGTCGAAGGCTGAATGAAGTACAGCATCGCACGCCGATGATTCAGCAACGTCCGAAGGAAATGACAGCCCTGCCGCGAACGAGCGATCGCACGGATCATGTCCGCCAACTGACAAAGCTGGTCAATGCCGGCGCGATCAAACTGCTGCGCCAGCACGCAATGAAATGCCTTGTCCTGACGGTTCAAGGCGGAAACCCGATGCGCAGAGTCAGCCTGCGGAACGTAATTGCCCGTTTCGTATGTCACGGTGATGATCAGCCTATTCAAAATGTGGCAGGTCGGCGATCTGGGGAACGGACCCAGCGATTCTCTTCCCGATGCCGAGCAACAAGTAAACCCAAACCAACGGCCAATGTCAATCGCTTGATCACATCAGACCGCCCCAAATTTGCCGGCCACACGAGAACGCGACGACAACACGGCACATGCAACAAAGCCGGCGAGTTTTTATCGGCTGATCAGCATGACCACCGGCAGTACGCAGAGTGGACGGCGAAGAGGATGAAAACACCAGGGAAGGCGCTGGTTGTTACTCGCGATCGGACGGCACCGGCGTGCCGTGATACGGCGAAAATGTATAGGCAGGCTGGACAGAACCATATTCGGGTGGCGAATCAAAATCGAGCAACAAGTCGCGACGAATACGCTGCGGGCCAAACGGCAGCACACGCTCGGACTTCTTCTCCGAACGATCACCATCCGAAGCAACGGCCCCACGCTCGGCAAAGAGCGCATCCAACGTCTTGTATGTTTCAGGCAACGCATTCGAATCGCCCGCGCCATTGCGCTGATGCTCCGGAACGTCCGGGAACACATCCTCGAATGGCCAATTCTGAGGCGACGTGGCAACCGGCACGGATTCCGCTGCCCCGTCACCGCCGCCGTCGATCAGCTGAAACGTGGCCAGACAGACCAACCCAAGCATGGCGGCGGCCGCAAACGCAAACGCGCGATGGCGTAACAGAAAAGCCGGAACACCCCGTGCCGGCTCGGCTTCCGAAACATCGCTCGCACCCGATTCAGAAACGCCGCCACCAACCGCGACCATCGCGTCTTGCGTCAAACCAAGTGACGCGAGTACCCGTGCATTCGCCTGACCGAGCAACTGTTCATCGCATGGAGCCTGCCCCATCTCCTGCAAACCACCGACGACCGCATTCACTCGATTGGCAAGGTCACGGCAGGAAGCACATCGCTTCAAATGGAACGTCACAGCATGCGACCAGGTCCGCTCTTCAACCGGGTTCTCATCATCCAGCAGGCATTCCAGAATCCAGGGCTCTTTCGGGCAACCCGATTCGCCCCCGTCATACATGTCGACGGGGTCGCGGGGATCATCATGTGGGAGGCGCTGTTCGTTCATCGCTTGCTATTCAGACCCTTCTTTCGTGTCAGCCCCCATCAGTTTTCCCAGTCGGACAATCACGTGCCGGCGGTAGACCCGTGCAGTCCCCGGCTCGATACCCAGAGAACGACCGACG
>JBMYUM010000551.1:0-2237 GCA_049605375.1 Phycisphaerae bacterium
GTGGGCGTATCACCTACCGTAACTAGTCTCGGCCTGTAACGAGTCCCGGCACTGTTCCTCGCGACTGCCGCTCTTTTCTTCGCGGCTGTTTTCAGCTGTTTCCAACTTCTTCACGACCCGTCTCGGTCGTCCGTGCCGGTTGGCATGGTCGGCATCCGGCATCGTTCTATCCTTTCTGAGCCATCATTGTGACTGATTTCAAGCGACCGAACGTGGTACCGGTGATCATGGGTGTCCTGAATGTGACGCCGGACTCCTTCAGTGACGGCGGTCAGTTCTTTGACCCGGATCGTGCCGTGCAGCGCGGGCTCGCCATGGCGGCGGAGGGGGCTGGTATCATCGACGTTGGTCCGGAGTCGACGAGACCCGGTGCGGACGAGGTCTCTGCAGACGAGCAATGTCGGCGTGCCGTTCCCGTCATTCGAGCGTTGCGCGAGGTTCTGCCGGATGTGACGCTGTCGATTGACACACGCAGCGCGGTCGTAGCCGATCGTGCGATCGAAGCCGGTGCATCCATCATAAACGACGTTTCCGCTCTTCGTGACGATCCTGAGATGGTCGACGTGGCCCGTTCGCAGGATGTGACGGTCGTCATCATGCATCGCCGTGGCACGTCGCAGACGATGCAGCAGGGAGGCGGTCCGACTTACGAAGATGTCGTGGACGATGTTCGGTCGTTCCTGGATAAGCGGAAACAGGAACTCGTGGCAGAAGGCGTCAAGCAGGACCGGATCTGGCTGGATCCCGGTATCGGATTCGGAAAGCGTGTTGAGCATAACGTCGCGTTGCTGGGGCGGTTGGAAAAGATCGTCTCGTTGGGCAGTCCGGTGCTGGTCGGGGCTTCCCGCAAGCGGTTCATCGGTTCCATCCTGGGTGAGGCGATGCCGGAGACCTGTGATGAGCCTGAGGCGCGACTGCCGGGTTCTCTGGCGTGTGCGATCTGGGCGGCGCGATCGGGGGCGTCGGTCATTCGCGTCCATGATGTGCGGGAAACCCTTGCTGCGATGAATGTCTGGCAGCACCTGGAGGGATCGGCTGGGGGCGAAGTCGGGGGGACCGATGTTGGTCGAACCCGAGGTCTGGTTTGACGCTCCGGTTACCCTGATTATCATGCCCGAGCTAGAAAGCATATGCGGCGAGAGGGGACGCATATCGACAATCGCGGACGTCATGATCCGCAGGCAAGAATTCGACAATCGGAGGTCCACCAGCTGATGTTTACTGACTTAACGCCGCCGCAATCGGGCGATCGCATCTCCATGGATGGCGGAACATTGAACGTTCCGGACAATCCCATCATTCCTTTCATTGAAGGGGATGGAACCGGTCGGGATATCTGGCGGGCTTCCGTACGGGTCATGGATGCGGCCGTCGAAAAGGCCTTTGGTGGCAAGAAGAAAATTGCCTGGTTCGAGGTCTTTGCCGGCCAGAAGTCGTACGACAAGTACGGTACCTGGCTGCCGGATGACACCGTGACGGCTTTCCGAGAGTTTCTGGTAGGCATCAAGGGGCCGCTGACGACGCCGGTTGGTGGTGGTATTCGTTCGTTGAACGTTGCCCTTCGTCAGAAGCTCGATCTCTACACCTGCCTGCGTCCGATCCGTTACTTCACGGGCGTGCCTTCGCCGGTCAAGCGACCGGAATTGGTCGACATGGCGATCTTCCGTGAGAACACGGAGGATATTTATGCCGGTATTGAGTTCCAGTCGGGTTCGCCGGAAGCGAAGAAGGTGATTGCCTTCCTGCAGGATGCCATGGGGCAGACGAACATCCGTTTCCCGGATACGAGTGGTATCGGCGTGAAGCCGGTCAGCAGCGAAGGCAGCAAGCGTCTGATCAAGGGCGCCATTAACTATGCCATCGTGAATAACCGCAAGAGTGTGACCCTGGTCCACAAAGGCAACATCATGAAGTTCACGGAAGGTGCATTCCGTGACTGGGGTTACGAGTTGGCCGAAGAGGAGTTCGGCGACAAGACTTACACCTGGGCGCAGTGGGAGCGCACCAAGAAAGATAGCGGTGAAGAGGCGGCGAATGCTGAGCAGGAGGCTGCTCTGGCTGCCGGCAAGATCCTGGTGAAGGATGCCATTGCCGACATCGCGCTTCAGCAGGTGCTGACCCGACCGCGTGAATTCGATGTCATCGCGACGTTGAACCTGAACGGTGATTACCTGTCGGATGCGCTGGCTGCGCAGGTTGGTGGTATCGGGATTGCTCCTGGTGGAAACATCAATTAC
>JBMYUM010000552.1:0-2231 GCA_049605375.1 Phycisphaerae bacterium
CAAACCTCTCTCTTTGCCATCCTCCTCAGCCCCCTCTTCAGCATCTGCTGCACCATGCCCTGCATCATCCCCGGCACACTCACGGCACACGCACGGCACACGCACTGGCGTCATCCTGACTGGGGAACTCCCTGAATCTCAAAAAACAACGGATTATTCCCGAGGGATCAACGCCGTTCACGCCATTTCCCCTTTGAAAGGTCAATGGTACATAGGACGGAGACAACACGTGGAACTCGCGATACCAGCCAACAAAGAACACCCAAGGGAGGGGTCAAACCAAACGGGGACAGCCCCGGACGAGGCCGTAGCACGCGACCTCATCATCCCGTTTGATCCTTCCGGCAAGGTGCAACCCACCGTGAATGACACAGAACGACCAACCACCGCTGACCGCAGCCACCTGAAGCAGGCATTTCGCTCCGCGGCTGACGCCCTCTACCGGTTCATCCTGGTACGCGTCGGCCATCACACGGCCGTGGCGGACGACCTCCTGCAGCAGACATGCTGTGTCGCAGCCGGACACCAACGCGTTCCGGCCCAGCCAGCCGACTGCGAAGCCTGGCTCTTCGGGATTGCCCGAAACCTGGTTCGCGAACACTGGCGCAAATCCCAAAACGCTCCCCAGCCTCTGCCGGATCATGACGAACTCGCCGCCCGCCTGGAGGAAGCCCCCCTACCCGAGGAGTTGCTCCAGAACGACGAGACGCGGCAGACGCTGCTCACAGCAATCACCGAACTCTCCGTCGAAGACCAGCACTTGATCTTCGCCTGTTACTTTATGGAACGCCCCCAGAGCGAGGTGGCCGAGGAACTCCACACCACCCGCAAGAGCATCGAAAGCAAACTTTACCGCGCCCGGCTTCAACTGCGTGAGCGACTCAAGGCGAACGAAAGCCTGAGTCCCGCCACCCAGGTCACCCCGGACAACGCGACGAAAGGACGATAAGCCATGACGAATACACCACATGACCACCAGTTCGAAGAGAACCTGAAGAAGGTCGGGAAAGCCACCGAGGTGCCGGCAACGCCGTCGGCTTCCCTGCTCAACGCCTGCGACGACATCTTTGACCAAGCGGCTTCGCCCACAGCCGAACCGGCTACCAGCACGCCGCAACCGGCAATCAACAAGCGAAACTGGAGCCCGTTCGCATGGTCGACCCTCGGTGTCGCAGCCGGGCTGGCCCTGGTCGCCGGCGTTTTTCTCACGCCCTATGAGAGCCGAACGCTTCAAGCTGCCGAGGTCATCCAGCAGCTCAACCAGCAACTCGCTGAAAATGAACTGCTTGCCGTTCGCATCGACGGCCTCAACGTGGACGGAGCCTCACTGGAAGCCGACCTGCAACTGACGCCCAATGCGATGGCCGGTTCCATCAAGCTGGTCTATAACGATCCGGCGAACCCGCTGGGCGGCCTGGCCGTGGATGCCGAACTCGGACTGACGACGGATTCAAGCTGGATCTACGTTCGAGAATTCACAACCAGCAATCCCGCGATCGCGATCTTTGCCAGCCAATGCCTCGACGACGGTCGGGATGTACTTCTCGAACTTCCACCGGACACGCTCGATATGTCTGAGATCTTCGAATCCGATGACCTCAGCCTCGCGGCCACCGCTTTTGCTGAGCTGCAGGAAGTCATCGAGGCGGCGAGCCAGGAAGACCAGGAGTTGATCCAACTGACGGAGCTTCCGGACGGTGCCTACATGCTCAGCATGCCGCTTGATAATCCCGCATCGATGGCAAGCCTTGAGGCCATTCTGACCCAGGCATTCAGCGATGAAGAGGCCCCCGAAGACGAGGAAGAGAATCCAAGCGGATTCACGTTCAACCTCAGTGTCGGTACGGATGGTGAAGTCGCACCGGGTGCGAGCGTACCCGGTGACGCTGAATCAGATGAGCAGGACGATGCCAATACGGTTGAGGTCGCGATGGTTGCCGAAGTGGGCGACGAGGAAGGCAATGAGTTCTTCGAAGGCGTCACGCTTCAGATGATCTACCAGCCGACAATCGAACGTGTCACCGAGCTTTCCCTGACGGGATTTGGCGAGAACGATGGTGCGATCTCCGTGCGACTGCTGGAAGACGTGATCAACCCCACCCTCCTGAGTGCGGATTCCCTGATCACAGAGGATACGACCATCATCGACAGCGAGAACCTGTGCAACCTCGGCGCTGAGTAAGACCTGATCATGCCCCTTGAAGCGGGGCTGCCCAACCACGAAAAACCCC
>JBMYUM010000553.1:0-2224 GCA_049605375.1 Phycisphaerae bacterium
GCACGGGAGTATTTTGAGGCTGTCCTGGAAGATGAGAATGACAACCGGCTGGCACACGTCGGCTTGGCCTGCACGCTTGACGAGCTTGGACTAACGCAGCGTGCGGTAGAGCAGCTGGTCACAACGGTTGAGCTGTTTCCAACGGACGCCACAAGTTGGTTCGCGCTTGGCTTTTGCCATGAGAAATGCGGCGATACCGAGGATGCCATCGACGCCTACCATACGGCGGTCGATCTTGCACCGCAGTTGCGAAATGCCCACGAACGACTGGCCGCGATCTTCCTCAAGCAGGACGAGCTGGAGCCGGCCATTGCCCACTACGAACACATCTGCTTCTGCGAGCCGGATGACATCAACGCGTCCCTCACACTCGGCAATCTGTTCATCAAGGCTGAACGTTTTGATGAGGCCATCCAACGCTATCAGTTTGCGATCACCATCGATCCTGAGAATTGGGACGTTCAGGATGAGCTCGTTCAGGCGTATATTGAAGCCGGGCGTTTCGGGGAGGCGATTGAACGTCTGGAAGGACTGCTGATCGAACAACCCGAGAGCGTCGATTTGCGTGTCAAACTCGGCGACATTCATCGCAAGCAGGGTGACGATTCAGCGGCAGTGGCAGAGTACGCGAAGGCCGTCAGTCTCCAACCGGAGCATCTCGAAGCAACGATCAAGCTTGGTACTGTTCACTTGCGTCGAGGGGAAAACCTCGAGTCCGCGCGGGCCTTCGGCCGCGCCGTGGAACTGAATGACCGGCTTTTGTCGGCTTATGTCGGGCTTGGCGTCGCACAGCAGGCTATGGGGGCAAACAAACAGGCTGCCGAGAGTTTTGAACTCGCAGGTGGCGTTGAGCCGAACAGCACGCTTCTGTTTGCGGAGACAGCCCGGCTGCAGCTCATGGTGTCGGCTGACAAGCAAAAGGAACGCTACATCGCACCAGAGCGAGTCGTCATGCGTCCAGAAGGGCCTGCAAGTGGGCGTGTGGAGGATTTGATTGACCGTCAGGTGGAACGCCTGCAGCAGGCTGTGGCCGATCATCCTGATTACGCGGATCTCCACTATCGCCTTGGCTTGCTTCTGAAGAACCAGGGTAATCTGCATGGCGCGATTGAGGCGTATCAACATGCTGTCGCCATTAATCCCAACTATGCGAAGGCGCAAACCAAACTGGGACTGTGTCTCGCCGAGTGTGGTCGCCATGACGAGGCCGTTCAGGCGTTTGAACAGGCCATGTCAGTCGACGGTGAGACTGCTGACCTGCATTACCAACTCGGTTTGATCTTTGCCGATCGAAACGAATTCAACCGCGCCCTCGAACGATTTGAGCAGGCGATCAAGTTGGATCCGGAGCGTTCCCACCATGTTGCCCACATCGCGCTGGCTTTGGAAAACATGAATCTCACAGACCGCGCGAATGCAGGCTGGCGGAGTCTCTGCGAGGCAGGCAACCTTGCGAAGGCTACCACCGCGTCACCATCGGAAACGCGTCGGGGACGTCGCGATTCGTCAATGGACAATGCCTGACGACTGTCAGTCGGCAAGTGATCCACGTCTTCGAAACACCAGCTGAGCAACAGCCATCAGTGCCAACATGAATACCGCCATGGCCCATGCGCCGACCGCGGGAACCGCTTCCGAACCGAACTCGTACGCCCCCATGTCGACTGTTCCTTCTGCGATCCGTGGTTTGCCTGCGATATCAAAAGCCGGTAACGGTTGCGTATCCGGTTCGGATGCATTGATGTCTGCATTATTGTTGCCTGTGTTGCGGCACGAGGACGACGAGGACAAGCGCACGTCACCGAATTCATCACCGATGCCATTCCAGGTTTCGTCCGGACCCGGTGATGGTTCAAGCAGGAACGCCGGTGCCAAACCGTGGTTTCCGACGCCGTTTCCGGTTCCCGTCCATCCTGTTATGCAGGAGTGGTCGAAGACATAGAGGTTGCTCGCGTTGTTGAACACTTGCGATTCTTCGCCCGTTCCGAATTGATCGCGATTCATCCAGCAAATGTTATTCGTGCCACGGAGTTCAACACCAGCGTAATTGAAGAATCCGCCTCCACGATTACCGGCATGATTTTGGACGGCCGTCACATTCGTGGCTGTTACGGTGGCCAGATCACTGTGAACGGCAGCCCCTTCTCCGTCTGTCTGGTTTCCGATGAAAACCGAATTGACAATGAGCCCTGCTGATGAGTAATGATCAATGGCGCCGCCCCAC
>JBMYUM010000554.1:0-2206 GCA_049605375.1 Phycisphaerae bacterium
AGACCTATCGCCAGGGCGACCAGGACATCAAGGCGCTAGACCATGTCAGTCTCGATATTGAGAAGGGCGGCTTTGTTTGCCTGTCCGCACCGTCCGGGGGCGGCAAGACGACGCTCCTGAAGCTTCTTCTGGGGTTGTTGCGCCCGTTGCGTGGAACGGTTCGCGTGCTCGGGCGGTCGCCTGAGCGCGTTCGCGATCGCATCGGCTACGTTCCACAGTATTCCCAAGTCGACCATACCGTTCCGTCTCGCGTTTTGGACGTTGTCCTTCTCGGCAGGCTCAGCCATTCGCTTTGGGGGCCCTGGTACTCGCGTGATGATGAAGCGCGGGCCCGTCACGCACTTGAGCTGACGTCAACGGCAGACCTTGCTGATCGCCCGATCGGTACGCTGTCCGGCGGGCAACGCCAACGTGTGTTGATTGCGCGAGCGTTGGCGTCGGACGCGCGAATCCTCTTGCTCGATGAGCCGACATCCGGTGTCGACGTCCATATGGAACGTGGCTTGATGGAGTTGCTTCAGCAACTGAACGAGCAGATTCCGATCATCATGATCAGTCATGACATCTCGTTCGTCTCCAGCAGCCTGAAACGCGTCGCCTGTTTAAATCAGACCATGACTTGCCATCACGCGCATGAGATCAACGATCATATTGTGGCGGCGATGTACCATGGTCACGTGCACGCCGTTCATCATGATCATGCGTGCGCCCATCAGGATGATTCCATCCAGTGCAACGTGGACGATAGCAGCAACCTCGGACGAAAATCGGATCAAGACTCCGATACCAACGGAGTCTCCTGATGCAGTTCTTCAACGACATGTCCCAGAATCAGTTTCTTCTGACCGGCATGCTGGCGGGGCTCCTGGCGAGTCTCGCTTGCGGCATCATGGGACCGTTTGTCATTGCCAAGCGGATCGTGTTCTTGAGTGGCGCGATCGCCCACATGTCGGTTGGCGGGATTGGGGCCGCCATTTTTCTGGCCGTGTGGTTCCCGGATTCACTTGGATGGCTGCATCCGTTGCATGGTGCCGTGACAACGGCGTTGCTTGCGGCTGTGCTCATCGGGTTGATTCAAGGGCGCGTAGCCGAACGCATGGACACGCTGATCGGCGCACTATGGGCCGTGGGAATGGCCGCCGGGATCCTCCTCATCAAATTCACGCCCAACTACCAGGCAACTTTGATGGACTACCTCTTCGGAAGTCTCGCCTTTGTGAGTTGGTCTGAAATTCGGTTGATGATCTATCTCAATGCGCTGATTATTTTTACGATGCTGCTCTGCTACAAGCGAATGCTTGCCATATGCCTTGATGAACAACAGGCAGAGCTTCAGGGCGTCAATATTGTGATGAGCAACATTCTGCTGCTGGCGCTCGTCGCTTTGACGGTGATCTGTCTGATCCAGGTCGTGGGCTCGATCCTGGTCATCGCGTTGCTGACTTTGCCGGCAGCTACCATGTCACATCATGTCAACCGGATGTCGATCATTATCGTAGGTTCGGGGTTTCTGGCGATGTTTCTTACGACGGTTCCCAGAATTGCCGTATACGGTACGCGGGTCAGTCCAGAGTCTGCGATTGTTCTTGCTGCGGCTTTGCTGTACCTCGTATCGACACTTCTACGCCTGGGAGGGCGGAGTTTGGCTCGTCGGCGCTTCGTCCGCCTGTCTGAGCGATAGTGGACTTTGCAGCGGAAATGCTCAACGCGCCGCAGATTACGAATTACACACGAAACTTGACAATTCTCGCATTGTACAAGCCCAGCTCTCTCCCCGAAGATAAAGCAAGGTAGCGTGTGGATCCTGGCCTTTGATCGATAGACGATGTGTGGTTTCACATGCAAGTTGTCGTCACGCCATCATCACGCGGTTGTGTTCGCATTCACGCGAGGGGTCTTCGGGGATCGTTGACCTGCGGATTGAAGAGGGAGGACTTGCATTGCGAGTGGTCAGAAACTGGCGGTTGTTACGCAACCAGCGGTATAGCGATCGATCGCATCGTTCCTGTGAACGTATGCCGGGCTTCACACTCATTGAGTTGCTCGTTGTCATTGCGGTGATTGGTGTACTCGTGTCCATCCTGGTTCCCGCGCTTTCCGCGGCCAAGCGAACGACGCAAAGGCTCGCTTGTGCTTCGACGCTGCGTCAAGTGGGTATTGGCCTGCTCTCCTACGTTCATGAAAATCGTGACGTCTTTCCTGAAGT
>JBMYUM010000555.1:0-2191 GCA_049605375.1 Phycisphaerae bacterium
TTGCAGCGGATCACGCAGGAGCACCTTCACCCGTTCAATGCCTGCCTCCGCTGCAAGCCGGGTGTTGAAACGCATTTCAACGGCACGCAGCGCCGCCAGATCGGCGTTTACCCGGAAAGCGAACATGGCCGACAGCAGCCCGACCAGAAGAAGGATGAACAGCACGACCGGCAGCATGATCCCGCGACGGTGCCACCTATATGACACGAATGACCGACGGCAACGCATGATGGGCATTACGGCGCCCCCCTTCCGGCATCGCCTGTGTCACCCTCGGCATCGGTGTCACCCGTTTCATCCATGAGCGCCTGCGTTTCACGACCAATACGTGATCGGAACAGCGGATCGGCCGTCGGAATGCGAACGGTAACCGACAGGCGATCGGAAAGTTCCGGCTCGCAATCCGGCGGATCTTCGTTCATGCAGGTGCAATACTCGAGCGATTCAGGTGTACCGAATTCCTCACCGAAGGGCGGCTCACCCTTGAAACCAATGGTCACCCGGACAAGCTGCGGCAGCGGGTTCTCACCTTCCACATGCCAGTCATCCCACCATGTTGCCCCGTCGAAATAACAGAATCGCAGATACTTGATTTCCGGCGCGTAAAGTTCCTGCCAGTTGATGTCGTTACCCACATCCGGTTCGCCGCCATCTTCAAATTCGTCGAGGTCGGGGTCGAACGTGTCACCGCTGGTTTCCTGCGGAATGAACTCGCCGTCGCCATCCACCCGGTCAGGTGGGCGATCAGAACGCGGCAGTTTGAACTCGTTTCGGATAAGCCCGAGCGACAATTCGAATCCGTCTTCATCGAGCACTTCAGGATGCCGTGCCAGTCGGTATTCGACCCGTTTCAGGTCGGTCTGCGGGTTGGGCATGCCGTTAGCCGTCACACCGCCCGGCATCATGCTCTTACGGGGTACTTCGAGTGTCGATATCCAGATCGCCTCGGGATCACCTTCAATGCCGATCTTTCCGGAATTGGGAATAAGCATCGTCTGGCGCAGCTCTTCGGCCATGGTGGAGATCGTCACCCGTGCCAGACGCAACTTACGGGCATACTCTGTTTCGTCCTTACGTGTTTCCAATGCCGACATGTAGAACCAGTAGGTCATGGAAGAGAGAAAAACCAGCAGCCCCATGGCCAGCGACACTTCCAGGAGTGTGACCGCCCGTCGACGATGCGAATGACAAGGATGTGGCACCGTAGCGCACTTCATCAGTTATCACCCCTGTCATCATCACCAATAAGCTCACGGCTACCGGTATCTTCCTCTTCCTCAAGCAGGCCTTCCAGCATGATGCGATATTGAGGAGGAAGTTGCGACAGGAAGTCGTCGGCGTTCATACCGAATGCATCCATCAAGACCGGAAGTGCCTCAACCAGTTCATCGAACGTTAACTTGTCGCCGCCGAGTACCGAGAAGTCGAAGTCGTTCGGATCGAGGCCCGGGATACCAAGCTCTTCCAGCTTCACGGACAGCTCTTCAAATTCCTCATCCGGGATGCCGAACGCCTCCTGAAGATTGACCTTGCGCGGCACGACTTTCATGGTCCGGGTGGTGAAGAGGATCTCGGCCTCGTCAAAGTCGAAGAAATCTTCTTCGTCTTCACGCGGCCAATAGAGGATTTCGGTGGTGAGATGAAAGAGATCAGGAACTATGGTCTCATCAAGAATCATGCGATAGCCGTAGCTGGGATCGCGCGGACCGAATTCCTCTTCCTGCATGTCGTCGATCGAATCAAACTCTATGAGGCCGAGGCTGAGTTCCGAAAGAAGCGTCTCTGCCAGCATGATCGCGCGCTGCCGTTGATCCATCTTGCGGACCGTGGTCACGCTGTCCTGGATCTGTGCGCCAAGAACCATCAAACCCAGCATCAGCAAGGCCGTTGCAATGACGGTCTCCAGCAGGACATAGCCGGGCAGGCGCATCCGAGTTTTACGGAATCTGGTCAAGAGGAATATCCTGTAGTTCGAGCACATCGTCTTCGGTTAATACTTCGGGACGCAAAAAGTCCTGTCGAAGAACAATGGGCCAGTTTTCCTCCTCGAAGAGATCCAACTCTTCTTCATACAACGGACGCTGCAGCCACGCCGCGCCGCTCCGACCATCCACAATGATCTCAAGCGACTCCGAATCGGAATCTTCGGCCAGATCTTCCGGTGGTATATCCGTGGGTGCGTTGGTCAGGA
>JBMYUM010000556.1:0-2186 GCA_049605375.1 Phycisphaerae bacterium
CGACACCCCGAAACAACCAAGCCCGCCGAAAGGCGGGCGACACAAAAACAACCGACGTACGTGTGCCGTTGAAGGGTGCTTTGAACCGGGTGCCATCGATGAGCGAGCCACCGCGTGCCATGCTCAGACCCTCGGGTCTGAGCATGCTCTGCAAATGAATCCGATCACAAACGTGCCATGCCCAAGTCACGCCGCAGGTGGGCGCGGGCATGATCCCTCCGCATCCCCATACCCCCTTGAACGATCAACCGGGTGCCATGCTTGGATCTCTGATCCAATCATGCGGATGACAACAATGCGTACCGCACCCTGAGCCCACCGAAGGTGGGCGATCGAAAGTAGCCCAGGGATAGCGATACCCCTAAACAACAAAGCCCACCGAATATCGCCCATCCACCTCCAAGCCCAACGTCCGAATTTATCGCGTACGGCATGGGCATGGCGCGATTATCCACCGATTTTGGTCAATCCACGAAAGATCTACGGCTCCCGTGACTATTGAACGGTAGGGACGCAGCAGGGAACAGCAGCCGAAACGACCACAACCCGTGCGGTCGACCAGAAACAGGATAAGTACGATGAACGCTCGAAACAGGAAAAAATCGACAGGTAGCAGAACACACCATCATTCGCGCAGCCGAGGGCTCTCGCTGATCGAACTCTTGTTGGTGATGTCGATCGTAATCCTGGTCATCGGAACATACCTGACCCAACTGGCTTCAGCACGAGATCTGACCGCACGTAGCGGATTCTCCAACGATCGCCACCCGGCCAAACTTCGACTGGTCCAGCAGGCAAAACAGCGGAACAGCCAACGCCGGACGTCGCACGGCGAACGAGCCGACCGGGAACACACCGTGCTCGCCATGTCGTCAGATCCGCAGGCGTTGAATGGCGAACGTCTCATGCAGTAAGCCGAATACTGTAAGCAGGCCAGCGGCATCACGATTTCCGATACGACGCGACGAAACGATCGGCGTCCGACAGATGCCGGTCAGCCGCAAACGCCGATCCAGTTCGGGGCAGAACCCATAATGCGACAACGACAAAAGCCAACGTGCCGCCGAGATGAATCCGATGCAACACCGGTCCGGAAAGTCGACTGGTTGCGGCCGTGTTCGTAAAGACATGAAATGAAAGATGTTGCGGTTGTGCCGGGCTTGCTGTGCGCACAGGCCTCCAGAGTCATGGCCCAGCTGGAAATGCCTGCGTTACCGAGCCTCACCATACTTGTTCATGCAAATGAGAACGCTTCCAGCCCCTCCGGAGCTGACCTTTCTTCATTATTCCTTAATCAAAAGTTCATAATGTGATTGGAGGGCGACGAGATCAGGGGCTATCTGTGACGATGGCGGTGATTGGCGCAACATGAATGGCGCGTCGCAGTTAGCCGGAATTGGCAATCTGGGACATGCATCGAACAGAATGACGCACGCGCATATTGCTGACGAAAACCCGAATGACCAGACACGGAACGAATAACGACAACGGAAAGGTTGGCAGCGCGCTCCACCCGGCTGGTCATACGTGGTTCGACGCCGAAGGCGAATCATGGCACAGTCCGGGTCGCATGAACGGCAGAATGGGCGAAGGCCTGAATCACCGATCTTCGAGTGCATCAAACGGACGGGAAGGAAACAGGTGGTAACGTGAACGACAGCGACCCCAAACCGACACAAGAGTCAAACGTCAATCTGAACCCCGCCGTTACACCGGTTCCCAATGAACCGACAGGTGCAGGACAACGAACCGACGCGTACACGGCCCAACCAGTACTCCTGGATGAGCGAGACGGCGCACTCGATGTACTCCGCGGCTTTGCCCTCATGGGCGTTCTGCTAATGAACATGCAAGCCTACGCCATGCCGTTCTGTGCATACATGAACCCGCCTTCGTTTCGTGCCGACGATCCTCTCAACATGACGCTCTGGACCATCAACCACGTCATGGCTGATGCAAAGTTTATTACGATCTTCTCCATGTTGTTCGGCGCGGGAATCATTCTGATGACCACACGCGCGGTGCAAAAGACAGGACGATGCGCTTGGCTTCACTATCGACGCATGTTCTGGCTTGCATTGTTCGGTGCTTCGCATGGCATTCTGATCTGGTACGGTGACATTCTCCTGACATACGCCATCTGCGGTTGCATTGTCTTCTTCTTCAGAAATCGAAGTATACGGTTT
>JBMYUM010000557.1:0-2185 GCA_049605375.1 Phycisphaerae bacterium
TCGAAAGTAGCCCAGGGCGCGAGCCCTGGGGAAACCATCGAACAGATAAGAACAAAGCCCGCCGAATGGCGGGCGACACATTGCCCCGAAACGACTCGTCCGACATCAACCTGTCCCATGCCCCGGGATTCTGGTACCATCCCCAACGGCATTGATACGACCTGATTCGACGGAGCGATTATGATCACAACTTGCAAAATGATGGCATGCCCGATCCTCGCAATGTGCCTCCTTCTTGCCGCGTGCGAAAAACAAACGGAACAACCACAACCAACGACCGTCACATCGTCCGATCCAACACCCGCCGTCGAGCAACCACCACTCGAGTTCCCCGACGAACTCCAGGCCGAAGAACCCGAAGTCAACGCCATCCTCACCAAAGCCATGACGCTCTGCACCACCGGAGACTACGAAGCCTTCCGCGAAATCTGGAGTGCAAGAGAAACACCGCTGTCCGAAGCAAAGTTCCGCCACATGCGTGAGGCCGTTACGCAAATCTCAATCGGAGCACTCGAAAAAGCCGCCATCAAACGAACCGACGAGAAAGGAATGGTCGTTCCGGAAATCGTCTATGTGGCCTACGCACGCATGGGACTCGATGTCGATCGACTCCCGCCACGAGCCGCCGAAAAATACAAAGATCCCGAGACCGGACTCGCACCGGAACGGGAAGCCGTTCTCATGCTCGTGAGAGAATTCGATGAATGGCGCCTGGCACATGCACCCGACGAAATGAGACGCTGGCTCAAGAACAAGGTCAATCCACAACCCGATGCGGAAAACGGCTGATCACAACATCACACCTCGTAATGGCGAGGCACCTGGCAAGCAGCCGGCGTCAACAAGACCCACACCCGTCAAAATCCCGCTCTCCTAGCCTCTGATATAATCATTCTAGGACCTTATCCAATCAGCTATCCGCTGGTAAATTAGGCGATCCTGCGGTACATTATGCACGTCCGAGAAAGCGGAAAGCGGCTCGGTTGAAGGGGCCGGGTTGTACCCCGCAACGTTCGTCAAGACGTTCGTTAAGTTGTCCACAAAGGAAAGAAGCGCAGACCATGATCAGCCGTCTTGTAAACTACGTGACCGTTGCCGTATTCACCGGTGCCACCTTGATGGCAACGACCGCAACGAAGGCGCAGATGTCCGGAACCCCGGGCGACAACGTTCCGGATGTCTACTACTTCGCCGCTGACGGCATCATGGTGAACACCAGCGTCGGAATGATCACCCGTCCGGCCGGCACACTCACCGTTGATACCGATGGTACCGACATGATTACCATCCTCATCAGTGGACCCGATGCCACCGCAACATGCGATCTGTGCGACAACGGCTTCCTCAACGACCCCGGTAACCCGCCATTCTTTGTCTCAAGCTGGACGGTTGGCTTTATCAACGGATCAACACAATGGATCCGTACCTCGCCGCTCACTTCGGCCGGATACCAGGGCGTCATCGGCGAAGACCCTGATCCGGGAAACATCTTGCCGGACAACGGCCTCGCCAACTACGGTGCAGGCCTGCACGGCGCCAGCTTCCCCGGAATTTTTGATAACAACGGTCAAACCTGGTCAGTCCTGTATGCGACTGATACGGGCACCAGCTTCTTCACCAACGTGACCGTCTTGGCAGGCGCTCCCGCAGTCTGCGGCGACGGCGTCGTCGAAGGCCAGGAACAGTGCGACGACGGAAACAGCGACGACACCGATTGCTGCCAAAACGACTGCACCGCGACCGCCGCTGACGCTGCCTGTGATCTCGACAACGATCTTTGCACCTTGGATGTCTGCAACGGGCAGGGCCTTTGTGAATCGTCAGGTGTCAGCCTTACTTGCACCTCGGGTGTGAACACGTGCGATGGCGGCTTTCAATGCAATCCGCAAACAGGCGTTTGTGACGAACTGCCAGACACACCGGCTGGCACGCCCTGTGATGACAACTGCGATATAACCGTCGCCGCATTTGATTGCGGCATCTCCGAATGCAGCCTCCAGGATGTCTGCGACGGCAGCGGAAACTGTGTCCCAAATCACCTGCCTGCTGGAACACCTTGCGGTAGCGACGTCGACAACGATTGTGACAATCCGGATACCTGCGATGGCAACGGGTTCTGTCAGGTGAACTTCGAGCCTGTTGATACCCCGTGTACCCCGGACGACGTCTGCCTGACCGGTTTCTG
>JBMYUM010000558.1:0-2169 GCA_049605375.1 Phycisphaerae bacterium
TCTACCGGGATCAAACTTCTGCAACAGTCGGAGCAAAACTCGTTCGGTGCCCCCGCCGTCCAATGTGTTGACGAGATGCCCGACGACCGGCGGGTGGCTTCTGGAACCGGGATACCATGGGGAGTCGGCTCCCTGGTTCTCAAACACGGTCGACTCCGTAGACGAGGCTTGGGATGACATCCACCGTTCGCGCCGGCGATTGCCCTTCGCGCTTGATACCGCCGTAGGTGACATTGTATGCTTCGGCGTTTGCGTATTCCATCCGGGCGGCCTCGCGTTCCCTTACCTCTTGTCGTACGACGCGGTAGAGGCAGAGTGGCAGCACCATCACCCACCAGAATGATTCGCATTGGAACCGTTCTGTTCCCAGTCCCGTGATGAAGTAGGTTACGCAAGAGACCAGCATGCCGTACGAATAGTATTTGGTCTCAAGTGGATCGTCGGTCCGGTCGGCGAGCCTTCGGCAGAGGAAGGTGTAGCGCAGTGACCCGAGCACCATCAACAGGAAGATGACGCCGCCGTGAATTCCCAGTTCAACGAAAGCCTTCAGCACGGTGTTGTGTGAGGTTCGTTTGTACAGGTTCCAATCGTAGTTTCCAATGATTCGGGGGAAGTTTCCGATTCCGATGCCTTCAGGGTGGTCGGCGATGATTTCGAGCGACGCGCCCCAGATCGCCAATCGGGTTTCGGCGGCGGGGTCGGTGGAGAGCGTATCGGTACTGGTGAGCGTATGCATTCGCGTCCAGAATGCCGCATCCGTCAGTGAATAGCCTGCAATGCCCGCACCTATTAACAGGGCATGAATGCGAAACCGTTTGGCTCGCGGTGCAAACATCATCGCGACGACCGTTCCGATCAGCAGTCCGATGAACGCTGATCTTGTTCGGCACATGATGATGGCGTTCACGACAAACGCGCCAACGATCGCGACTGTGAATTGGGTTTTCTTGGTCTTTGCTGTCAGGAACATGGCACCGACAAGCGGCAGCATTGCGCTCAGGTGAGCTGCGAACCCTGACGTCGTCGAGAAGTCAGCACCGCCGATGTGCTCAAGTCGTCCGCTCTCGAATGACGACGAGGGGGCTGTGTACGCATCGTACCCCAGATAGAAACTACCACCGACAATGGTCCACATCACCAGCCGAAGATTCTCACGTGTCGTGATCAATCTTGCGAGAATGAAGACGAACACGAACATCTTCCAGAGTTTCTCAAAAGCGAATCGCGCCGCCTGGCCGTACTCAAAACCGATGAGCAGGTTCACGGCAGCGATGACCAGCAAGAGAATCGCTCCGACTTCCCATGCCGATAGGTTTGGCGTGAGCGGCGGGGTCTTTTTGCCTGACAGCAGCAGGCCGAGAATGATGAATGAGATAGCAACGAGTGAATAACGGACACCGAAATCTGCAATGGGAACACCCCACCAGGTGTCGACCGGGTTCATCTGGTAGACCATCAGGTAGTTGAGGACTCCCCAGATCGGATTCACCAGCGCAGCCATACACGCCAACCAGAAGGCTGCGAAATAGAACATGGTACGTAAGGGCCACATGATATACGGCTGATGATCCGGCGTGCCGGATCGAAGCATCCCCTGGCTGTTGCGCGTCGGAAGCTGTTCTCTCGTCCTGCACTCCGCCTATGGACGTCGAGCGCGGGACGTGGAGACAGGTCCGGTATCCATCGTCATTCTGGTTTTCGTCAGTTACCGGAAGGTCCTTAACACTCGCTGCGAACAATCCCCGGGATCGTCCGATAAGAACCGGACCTTGCCGACGCGACATGCTGCTTGATCGCGGCAACCGATCGTCCGATATACCGGCATGCGGCGTGTCATCATTCGACACACTCTGTTCCTGGTTCGGTGCGCCGATCCGTTGCAATTTGCGTTCGGTGACGGCTCGTCGGCTGAACTTGTCTCTTGAGATTTACGGATGCCTCACGCGCCAGCCCCATCTCGTGTCATCCCCAGCAAGGTGAAGCATCGCTTGCGGCGCGGTCAAACGCTGGTCGTGTTCGGTCTTTCGCTGTTGCTGCTGGTGATGCTGGAGGCCGGCGTGCGGATTCGCGCCTGGATGCGCCATGGTGTCGCGGGAACGGAAGCGTCTATCTTTCGCACCGACGATGCTGGGGATCGTCGCCTGGCGCCTCATGCGATCATTGCGGGCG
>JBMYUM010000559.1:0-2168 GCA_049605375.1 Phycisphaerae bacterium
CACGACTCGCAGCCGCGTCCCCTCGGACCAGTCGACAGGTTCTTCCAGCACGACCCGACCATTCTCCATTCGGGCGCGGCGCGGTGTATTATTCATGAAGACAGCCCCCTTCCACGAAGAAAAGACGAATCGCCATTGGCGAAGTCCGACGTCGTTCAGACCCAACAACGCGAGCAACCATCCATGGTACCCTATCGCACCCGTCTGCCAATCGACGATCCTACCTGGCAGAACATGACGGACACGGGTGCGCTCTATTGGGAAACGCCGAAATAGAAACGCCAAAATAGAAACGGCCGACAAGCATCTGCTCGTCGGCCGACAGGATGAAATTCGATCGCAAGCCGAAATGGCGGCTCTAACCTAGAACAACTTGTTCTCGGCATTCTCGTCGCGGTACTTCCGTATCGCTTCGGCAACGATGTAGAAAGAACCGGTTACACAAATGATGTCTTCTCGGGTGATAGCGCTATGGGCAATGCGGATGGCATCGTCAAGCGATTCGGCAACCTGCGCCATTTTGCCGCAACGCTCGGTGTACGCCGCCGCTAGTTCCGCCGGATCAGCTGAACGAGGCGAGGGCGTACGGGTGAAAATTATCTTATCAGCTCCGAGCTGAAGCCGACCAAGCATACCCGAGATGTCTTTGTCCTTGTGGCACGCGAAGATGACCACCATCGAGTCGTACGTCACGTTCTGCCCGATCGCACGCATCAACGCATCGATGCTGGCAGCATTGTGCGCACCATCGACGATGATCCGTGGACGTTCCCGGATCATCTCCATTCGACCCGACATGCGAACGTTGGATAGGCCCAACATCGCCTTCTGATCATCCACGGGGAAACCACGCTGCTTCAATGCATCAAGCATCGTCAACGCAAGACCGCAGTTATCCGCCTGATGCTCGCCATGCAACGGAACGTGCAGGTGTTCAAATCGACTC
The DNA here is from genome assembly GCA_049605375.1 of Phycisphaerae bacterium. Lineage (GTDB taxonomy): Bacteria > Planctomycetota > Phycisphaerae > UBA1845 > UBA1845 > JADFOB01. The sequence continues at coordinate 947 of JBMYUM010000559.1, forward strand.
GTCGGCGTGGTCAAACAAATCCGCGCATGGCGACCGACCGCACGAGAAAACTCAAAACGGTAACTGAAATCAACACCCTCGTTCGAAAAACGAAGCGGGGCATCAGCCTCCGTCGCACAAGCGGTCAACGTTTCGCGAACAACGTCCGGCTGCGGAGCACTGACGACCGGAACACCCTTCTTCATCACACCCGCCTTCTCACGCGTGATGGACTCAAGGTTGGTTCCCAACTGCTCCAAGTGGTCGTAACTGATGCTCGTGATACCCACGACATCGGGCTGAACGACGTTGGTCGAATCGAGGCGACCACCCAGGCCACACTCAATCACCGCAATCTCAACTTCCTGCTCTGCAAAATAGTGAAACGCAGCAGCCGTCAGCACTTCAAAATACGTAGGCTTGGCAGCCCGCGCTTTGCCCAGAACCGACACGACTTTGGCAATCGACTTGGTGAAGGAAGATTCCGAAATCAACTCACCGTCAATCGCAATGCGCTCACGAATGTCCAGAAGGTGAGGCGACGTATAGAGACCACATTTCTGGCCACAGGACGTCAGCATCGCCGACAACATATTCGCCGTGCTGCCTTTACCCTTCGTGCCGGCAATGTGAACGACCTTGAACTGACGCTGAGGCTTACCCAACGCGTTCAAAATGCGGTTCATCCGAGCCAGACCGAAATTGTTGGCGTTATACTGAGAACGAGGAGCACGCTCGTAATTCGTCAGGGTGTCAAGAAATTTCATCGCCGAGCGGAAGGTGCGTATCTGAGGCGTGGCCCCAGACTTGCCCGACTTTCCCGAACCTTTTGGCTTGTCTAAGGTTGCTTTGCTCATGGTCATTACTGTAATGGAGTTATGGGAATCCGTCAACGCGATAGAGTCCGGATAATCAACATAATCGGACCTCATCGACAAGAAGCAACAAGCCGTAAGCTACTGAAATAAAACCACTTACGAACGAGCCCCGCTGAGGCCCGGTTCGAACGGACGCGATCGACACGCCCCCGACAACCGCTTCAGCAATGACCGATAACGCTTTAAATACTTGCCATGAAAAGGCTTAACGCAGGATGAATCATGACCGCAAACCCGATCCAACTGAATCTCAGCGGACAAACGACATCGCTCGTTATCGGACGACACACCCTCCAGAATTTCGACCAACACCTGCGTAATGCAAACGCAAAACCGAACGCCGAAGAAACGAAATACGTCATCGT
>JBMYUM010000560.1:0-2166 GCA_049605375.1 Phycisphaerae bacterium
CAATGCCATACGTCGCTGTCGGTTTGTAGTCTGTCGCCAACGAGAACGGATTGCCGATAGCGACCGTTTGATCACCCAGCGCGACCGCGTCGGAATCCCCAAGGTTAACAAAAGGGAACTCGTCGCGACCGACCAGCCGAAACATCGCAACATCGCCGGTCGGATCAATGCCCAACACTTCAAGCGTGTATGGCACACCGTCGTTGAGTCCGCCAATTCCTTTGCGTTCACCGAGCATCTTCCCAACGACGTGAAAGTTGGTCAGGCCATACCCGTCCGCGTCGATCAACACGCCGGAGCCGCCACCGCTGGCGTCTACGGACGCCTCCACGCAAACCACGGCAGGAAGAACCCGCTCGATCATCTTCACACGCTCTTCCTGCGCAGCAAGAACGAGTGCCATTCCTTCACCTGACGCTGTTGATTTGCCATCCGTGGCCGCTTGCGCCGATGCCTGGCACAGCACAACGGCCCAGCAAATCGCATATCGCACGACGCGGCGAGTCGCGAAACAAACCAACTCTTGCATGACCCTTGCTATCACGTTCGGTCGTCTCCCCCACCAGACGGTCGAATCAAACGCATGTCCGCCCAGTCCGCGTGATCAGAAAGATCCAGCCCTTCGCCCCAATCGACAATCAACTGCAGCACATCAATCTGACTGACATCGATTTTGACTGGGATGGCGGGATCGATGCCCGTCAAAACATCACTCTCGAACAGAGGCCTGCCATCTCCGAGAACGCGAAACACAACGCTCCCGCGAGGACGAACGGCGTCATCAATACCAATCATGCCTGCGAGCGTCTGGTAACCACCCTTCAATTCAAAGACCAATTCACTGAAGCTGTGAACACCAAAACCATGTTTATATACGATGCCATCGAGAGAGATTGGCGACCGCGAGACGCTCTGGTCCTTCTGAATAGGCCAGGGATCATGCACGACACCTCTTGTCTCAACCCGAAGCGGCTCAAGCGTTGATAGATAAACGAGTCGATCAGACCGGATCTCAATACGACGCAACTCTTCCGCCGAAAGCTTCACCGTGCCACCCCATGTCGTTCGCAAATGACAGGCCGACGCCGGCGAGGCTTCCAACGACCCCGCAATCGTTGTCCCATTGCTCAGGACACAGGAAGCGGGCGGACGTCCCGCAGCCGTCAATCCTTGTGCCATGACAATGCCGAATGTCTTTCCCATGACAAATCGACGAGATTTCCCACCAAATTCGAAGGTACCACCATCATCGGTCAGCGAAACGAGTCTACCGGGAAGTGCCTTGGGTTCGGCACCATACGTGATCAGCATGTCCTGCCCTGCCCGCCGTTTCCCCTTCCAGGACTTGAACAACGCAAAAGCGGGATCATTCGGGAGCGGTCGCCCCCATCGGATTGCCGCGGCCTCGTCGAGCGCGATTGACGTACCCTGTCCAAGTACGCTGTCAAACCGAACCGCATCAACGTCAGTCCCTTGTAGCAGGCCGTGCAAAGCGGAACCATCATTCAGAAACAAGATGTGTTCGTCGGCATTCGTCTCCACGCTGCCCTCAAACTCGATGCGCATCAGTGCATCCAGCGCGATCGAGGAGAGTGCGTCTCCGGTGAAATAGGCGCCCTTTTCGATCAGAAGTCGTCCCGCCGAATCAACGCCGCCCCACTCCCCGTTAAACTGATCTCCGTTGAGACACGCTCCCCGGATAGAAGCTGGCGCGACGCTCGTGCGAACCGAAGCGATATCGTCTGCGCTCGTTCGCTGTCCGAACATAGCATCTGCCGGATACAGCGCAACCACGGCAAGAGTTACAATCATGCTACGGTACATGACACCCGTCATTTCTTCTTGGCAAGCTCTGTGTAGTATTGCTCAACGAGGCGACGATACTGGCCGGGAAAACTGTCGCGCAACGCTTGGAGAATTTCCTTTCGCTGTGCCGGTGGCATGGCACCCCAAGCCTCCCCGGGGCTCGCACGACGCGACTCACGCAATGGACCGGTTCCCGGCGTGGCGCCGCCGGGCAGATTGGAATCCTGCATCGGTGAATTCGGCGAACTACCCGAATCACCACCGCCACCACCACCGCCGCCGGACGAGCTGCTGCTTTGGCTCTGTTGTTCCTGCTTCTCTGCGTCTTCGATCAACTTATCGAGGAGCTCGAGAATTCGT
>JBMYUM010000561.1:0-2139 GCA_049605375.1 Phycisphaerae bacterium
CCGGATCGGCCTCGATCACCTGGCAGATGGTGCTTAGCAGAAGCGTGCAAACGGTGTAGGGATCGCAGTTCGCACCGGGGCGCCTGTCTTCCAGGTAGCCATATCCTTTATTAGCAACCGAACGGGGAACGCGAATCGACGCTCCGCGATCAGCGACACCTGACTTGAATTCGTGGATGGAACATGTTTCGTGCAACCCGGTCAGCCGATCAGCCAAGCCATGGCCGTAGCCTGCAATGTGTTCCTCGTGGCGTTTTGAAAGGCGTTCGACTGCGTCGTTGATGGCGACCATACCGCGCGCCTTGTCGCGCATTGACGCAGTCGAGAAGTTGGTGTGATTGCCGGCGCCGTTCCAGTCGCCCTTTGCAGGCTTCGGATCGAGGCGCGGCTCAACGCCGAATTCCTCACCGACGCGACGGAGGAGCCAACGAGCGATCACGAGATGGTCGGAGACGTTGAGCACATCGGGACTCTCTCCCTCGATCCCTCGGTACCCGATCTGGAATTCCCATTGCCCGGGCATGACCTCGGCGTTAATGCCGTAGATCATCAAACCGGCATTCATGCAGGCCCTTGTGTGGGCTTCAACAAAGTCACGCCCATAGATCCGATCCGATCCCACTCCACAGTAGAATGGTCCCTGTTCACGATCGGGTTCACCACTATCCGGAAAGCCGAGTGGACGATTGCCATTGAACAGCGTGTATTCCTGTTCAAACCCGACCCATGGAGACTCCGCGTCGGCGCCGTTCTCAAGCACCTTTCGCAACAGAGCGCGAGTATTTGTCTCGTGAGGCGTACCGTCGGGGTTCTCGACCTCGCATAGCACGAGCCGGTCATCAACGCTGCGCATGGGGTCCCTGACTACACAAACCGGTCGCAAGATGAGGTCAGAATCGTCCCCCGAAGCCTGAAACGTGGATGATCCGTCGTAGCCCCATTCGGGATAGGCATCCGCATCCATCGAAGAGTCATCGTTGATTTTGACAATCCGTGCCTTGGAGCGGACCTGCTGCGTGGGGGTGTCGCCGTCGAGCCAAATGTATTCTGCTTGTCTCATGACTGGTGTCCTTTTTTTCGTGTCCTGTGATCACGGCCGAGTCAACACTCGAGCCTCTATTACCACCTGCGTGAATCCATTGGTGACCGGCTCATCTCACGAGAAAAAAATTTGATACTGTTGGGAGACTTCGCTGAAACCTCGATTCCTGCCCATCAGGCAAGACTTCTGGCGCAGGCCGCACGCCTCGACAACTCATGCCGGGTGCACGGGAATCGTGCACTTACCACCGGCTGTCGCTTGAAGGTGTCGTGAAATTCGCGAGCACCGCGAGAGTTGTTCGAGCGAGTTGTTCAAACGGGGATTGGCCGATCGACGCCAGGTAAGTCACAGGAAAATACAACGGCTGTTGCGGTAAACGGCTCGCGCATCTTGCTGGATGCAGAGTTTCCGGCGGGTGCTCACCGCGCGTTTGCACAGCGGGTACATGTATGGTGCGGAGATCAGCTTCGGTCGACAGGCTCTAGTGCGACGCTCGCCGCGTCTGGGCGAATCGCGTATTCACCTACGGCCATTGAGACTTTCAGCTGCACTCGGCAAGCCGGCGTTGAAGAAAGCGTTGTTCAGCAACAGTACCGGCGAGCGATAAGGCGCGTCGGTATGCCGCGCAAGCGTCTCCCCTACGACCAAGGCGTCGCAGTAGATCGGCCCGCGTGGCATGGAAGAACAAGTAGTCGCTCAAATCGCCTTCGTTGCCCAGCCGCTCCACAATCAGCAGACCGGCTTCGGCTCCCTCGTCCATCGCGATGGCAACTGCTCGATTCAATGTTACAACCGGCGAAGGGTTGATTCTCATTAGCTCCCCGTAAAGAGCCGCGATCTGTTGCCAATCGGTGTCTTGCTCGCTGCGGGCCTCGGCATGAAGTGCCGCAATCGCCGCCTGGATTTGGTACGGACCAGCCCGTCTTGCTCGCAACGCGCGTTCAAGGCGTTCTTTCCCCTCGCCAATTTGCTCCTGGTTCCAGAGCGACCGATCCTGATCGGCCAGCAAAACCAAATAATGGAAAAGCAAATCGGCGGCTTCTTCTTTAAAAGCGACTTTATCACCCTTGACAGCCTCAATGACAGTCTCGACGGCT
>JBMYUM010000562.1:0-2138 GCA_049605375.1 Phycisphaerae bacterium
TCCGAGGGCATTGAGAAAGCGGCCAACTACATTGCGGAACAATTCAAGTCCTTCGGTGTCGAGCCGGCGGCTGATGGCTCCTATTTTCAGTCATTTGACATGACAACGGCGAAGGCGATGGGTGCCTGTGCGTTGTCGTTTCCGGGTGGAGATTCGGCGTATGTTGTCGGCCGGGACTTTCAGCCGTTCTCGTTTTCTTCATCGAGCGAGTTCAGCGGTGGGACCGTCTTTTGCGGCTACGGGATCGTAGCGGAAGAGAAAGAGTGGGACGATTTCGCCAAGGTTTCGGTGAAAGGGCGGGTCGCGATGATCCTTCGCGATCAGCCGGCGTCCTGGGATGCCGACTCTGCTTTATCGCCGTGGCACAAAACGCTGCGAAACAAAGTCTACAATGCCAAAGACCGTGGGGCGGTCGCCGTTCTGATCGTTAACCAGAAACCGGCAGCCGGTGACGTTGACGAACTGGTGCATTTCCACAGTCGTGTGTCGGACGCGTATGGCATTCCGGCGTTGCACATTTCTCGCGCCGTCGCTGATGCTCAGCTGACCCGTGGTGGTCTGGATTCACTGGATGATCTTCAGGCCCGTCTTGACGGTGGGCAGTCCGCGTCGGGTGTTCTGGGGCATATCCTGTGTCGTGGAAACGTCGAGTTTAAACACGAGACGTCAAAGACGCATAACGTTGCCGGATTTATTCGCGGCAAAGGGACTCACGCGTCTGAGTGTGTTGTCATTGGCGCCCACTATGACCATCTGGGTATCCGCCGTCCGATGACCCGGCAGTTCAAGGATGGGAAGATTGTGAAGGATGGGATGGAACCTGTCATTCATAATGGTGCCGACGACAACGCGTCCGGTACCAGCGCGTTGATTGAGTTGGCTCGGCATTTTGCGTCGCAGCCTTCGCTCAACCGAAGCATTCTCTTCGTTGCGTTTACGGGTGAGGAAAGTGGCCTGCACGGTAGCAAGTATTATATTGATCATCCTCTCTGGCCGACGGACCAGACGATTGCGATGATCAATCTCGATATGGTGGGGCGTCTCGACCCTGTCAGTCGTGAATTGACCATTTTCGGTACGGGTACTTCGCCGAAATTTGAGTCGATGGTAAACGAGGCGGCGTCTCGTTACGATCTGGTGGCTGCGACGACGGCCGACCCTGGTGGACGTAGCGATCATGCTGTGTTCGTCCGTAAGGACGTACCGGCGATGCACTTCTACAGCGGCGCTCATCCGGATTATCACAAGCCGAGCGATACGAGCGACAAGATCAATGCCGATGGCGGTGCACGTATCACGACAATGGTTCGTGATCTGACGAGTGCCCTGGTTTCTCTTGATCGTCGACCGGCATTTGTTGCGGTCAAGCCCAAGGCTCCGGAGGGTGATCCTGATTCAACGCCCAGCTATCGCGTTGTTATGGGGATTGCTCCTGGCTACGTGGATGACGGTAAGTCCGGGATGCCCGTGGATGCAGTCAATCCTCAGGGACCGGCTGATATGGCGGGTATTAAGAAGGGCGATCGCATTGTGTCGATTGCCGGTCGCGATGTCGCAAATATTTACGACTACATGGCGGCTACCCGCGGTAACGAACCCGGCGATGTCGTGGAAGTTGTTGTGATTCGCGGCGATCAGAAAATGAGCTTGAAGGTAGAATTGGCTGCAGCCCGATAGGTGGAATGATGAATTCTTCCACGATAGGGCATGAAGGCCAGTCTCACACCTGTGATATCCGCGTGCGGTATGCCGAGACGGATGCGATGGGCCTGTTGCACCATGCGAAGTACTGGGAGTACTTCGAGATCGTCCGGACTGAGCTGCTGCGCGAGAACGGGTTTCGATATCGAGACCTCGAGCGTGAAGGCATTTTCTTTGTTGTTCACAAGGCCGCGTGCAAGTACATGCTGCCGATTCGCTACGACGACCTTGTCTCCGTTCGGGCGACCGTTTCCCGTATGACCCGGACACGCGTCGACCATGTTTACGACATTACGCGGGATGGAGAACGGCTTTGCGAGGCGTCCTCGACGCTGGCCTGCGTTGGCCGGGATGGAAAGCCGATCCTCATGCCGGATAACCTCTGGTCTGAGGCGTAGCGAGATGCAGGTTGAGAAGTGAGTATGACCTTGTGTCCG
>JBMYUM010000563.1:0-2136 GCA_049605375.1 Phycisphaerae bacterium
ATTGGCGAATGCCGCGAGTTTTGAGTGCCTTGAGTCTTCTTCTTCACTGGATGATTGGCTGACGGAGCTGGATCGCGCGAAGCAAGAACTGGACCCTTCGCGGGTCGAGGTGCCGGCCCGTCCAAGCCCTGCGTTGGACGAAGAACCATGCGGGGACGACGCCGTCGATTGACGATTGCGTGTGGTTCATCATGCACGTAAGGTATGGTGGAAGGGAAGGGAGGCTTCGGCGAGCCCCCGACTTTTCCAGCGTGGTTCAGGCTTGAATAATTTCCATCCAAGGAAGAAGCAAACGGTGCGTCCGCTTTCCGATCGAATTCTTGCGAAAGTCGCAACCATCCACGCGCAGCGCCAGTATCGTTCGTTCATGCGTGCCGCGGCCCAAGCTGTGGAAACACAGGACCGTGTTCTTCGCGCCAATATCAAGCGGCATGATGAGAGTGAATTCGGTCGTAACCACCGCTTTGATCAAATCAACAGCTACCGGGAATTCGTTGATCGTGTTCCCATTCAGAGTTTTGAAGACATCAGGCCCTATGTTCAGAAAGTGATGGATGGCAACACGCGTGCCATGTTTGGTCGCGGTGAACAGGTTCTGATGTTTGCCATGACCAGCGGAAGTACGGACAAACCGAAGTATGTGCCGGTTACCAAGGCGTTCTTGAAGGAATACCGACGCGGATGGAATGCCTTTGGCATTAAGGCATTGCTTGATCACTCCGATGCGTTTCTCCGGCCCATCCTTCAGGTCGTGTCACCGATGGACGAGCGGCGGACACACTTCGGCATTCCCTGTGGTTCGATTTCCGGTCTCCTGGCGGCCAACCAAAAGCGAATCGTTCGGCGATACTATGTGACGTCGCCGTCAACGGCTTACGTTCCGGACTGCGAATCGCGTTACTATACGATCATGCGATTTGCTGTTCCGCGCGATGTCAGCTGGATGGTCACAGCCAGTCCGGCCACGCAGCTGAAGTTGGCTCGCGTTGCCGAAACGCACGCGGAACGCCTCATCCGCGATATTCGCGATGGTACCTTGACGCCGCCCGGTGAGATGCCGGACGCGGTTCGATGCGCGTTGATGCCCAATGTCTTTCCGCAGCCTGACCTTGCTCGTCGCCTTGATGCGATGATTTCGGAACGTGGAGCGCTGTTGCCTCGCGATTACTGGCGGCTCTCTTTCCTGGCGAATTGGACCGGTGGTTCGATGGGGCTTCATCTGCAGGATTTTGCCCACTACTTCGGCGATATACCTGTACGCGACATTGGTTTGCTGGCGACCGAAGGGCGCGTGTCGATCCCACTGCGTGACGGTACGCCGAACGGTGTTCTGGACGTGGGCGGAAGCTTCTTCGAATTTGTGGAGGCCGGCGCCAACGGTGACGATGCCGGGGCCGTCAAGCGGTGTCATGAGCTTGAAGTCGGTAGAGAGTACCGTGTGATCATGACCACGGCTGCCGGATTCTATCGATATGACATTGGTGACTACGTGCGCGTTCACGGTTTCGAAGGGCGAGCGCCGATTGTTGAGTTCCTTCATCGTGGAGAGAACGTGGCCTCGATTACCGGCGAGAAACTTACGGAATGGCAGGTGACGACCGCTTTTGATCGATGTTGTCGGGCATTGTCACTGCCGAATCGCTGCTTCGTGTTGTCGCCCAGTTGGGGTGATCCGCCGTTTTACCGCATGTACGTCGAGCAGAATGAATCAACGGACGACGGGTGGGTTGAAGCGTTTGATCGCGAACTCTCGACCATCAACCTGGAGTATGCTTCAAAACGTGGTTCGGCGCGGCTGGGCAGCGTGCAGGTCAGTACGATTCCGACCGGTGCGCTGGAGAAGCTGAACGAGAACCGTCGTCGCGTGCGGGAAGCCGGTAATGAGCAATTCAAGCATCGTTACCTTTGTGCCCACCCCGGCGAGGATGCGGAGCTGGCCGCCTTGGTGAGCGATCAACCGGCCTCCGACACACTCCCCACCCCTTCGTAACGCCCATGGCAGAAACAGCGTGTTCAGGACTTATGCGAGGGAGTCGCCGCTGTTCGCCGGAGATTAGACCTGATTTGTGGTTCGCCTGCTGGCGGACCTCGTTCCGCTGACTATGATGCCATCGCTGGGGCGCGGGCCCTTTTTTT
>JBMYUM010000564.1:0-2095 GCA_049605375.1 Phycisphaerae bacterium
CTCTTACTCCCCAGCGAAGTAGGCGGCTGGATCAAATATCCAACCTTCAAGTCGAGCAGCATCCGGCAGGTTGGGCTTCTGCGCGATGACGGATTCGGCGCGAGCCACCTGCATGGCACATAGCAAGGCATCGAGTACGTCCCCCTTCGCATCATCCAGAATAGTCGACCTCATATCGTCCGGTACCACAACCTCACGCAATCCAGCCTCCGCCAGCCGTCCGGCATTCGCATGCTGAACGCTGTCCCCGTCTCCCTTGCCCGAAGATACGATGTCCAGTACGCGCTCACGAACCTGCCGCCGCTGACTGCGATCAACGGCCGTCTTCCCATCCTTGTAGCTCGTGCGCCCAACTAACCGTCTAACCAACAGACCCGGGTATGCTTCGACAAGAACCCGTTCCACGTTCGCCATACGCATCGGCCAAACATCATGATCTCGACAAACCAGGATCGGCGCCATGGCATAGAGCATTTTCGCGACGGGAACACCATATAGTTTCTGCGGACTGATCGATCCGCAACGCTCGTCGCAGATCCGACGGTGCTCTTTCTGACCATCAGGCTGACGCTTGCGATACGCTTCGAGAATCGTCACGTATTCCTGCTCTGAATAAGACGCTACGTTCTCCATGTATTCGCTCCACGATTTCGGCCAGTCAACATCGGAAAGGAAACGACTGGCGAATCCGAACGGCGCGTCTATGCCGATCACGTGATGCTCCTGCTGCTGGATCCAGAAAGCAAACGTCTCTCTTGTTATGAATCGCTCAATCCCAACCAGTGCATGATCATCGTCCTGCCTGACCAGGCGAGCGGCGACGATGGGTTTCCGTGGGGCCGGACGACTCGAAAAATCGACACCGATAACATCGCGCATATTCTGACCCCTCGATTCAAGACACACTCACCGATTTCGACCACCGCCCGTGGTCAGTTTCGAAGCCAGACGATACCATTTAAGAAGTCGAAGTGAATGGCCACACGTTCAACATATGTGACAAAAGGATGGCAATCATGACAGCAAGCGAACTCCTTCAACAACCGATCCAGAGCGGCCAATCTGTTCAGACGCTCGCGTCAGATGGCCCGGCCATGTTGATCTTTCTCCGCCACCTTGGCTGAACGTTCTGCCGTGAGGCGCTGGCCGAGGTCTCGGCCGTTCGATCGACACTGAAGGAACTGGGCATTCAACCTGTCTTCGTGCATATGGCAACCGCCGCAGAGTTCGGAAGACTTGCGGAGAAATACAAAGTTGAAGATATCCCAGCGTTGTCAGATCCCGACAAAAAACTGTACCACCATTTTGGGATGCAACGTGGAAGGCTCACAAAGTTGTTGGGACCAAAGAACTGGGGACGTGGCCTTTCTGCGGTTCTGAAGGGTCATGGCATCGGGCGCGTCGCCGGCGATCCACTGCAGATGCCCGGCGTGATGGTGCTGCACAATGACGACGTGCTGGCATCGTTCTTCCACGATACGCCCAGCGATCGACCTGACTACATCGCACTGGCAAGAAACGCGACAAAGCAGGTTACGGCCAATCGATAGTTCACCGACCTACGAGGGTTCCGGGGCCGAGGTGTCAATTCCCATGTCGCTCCGTAGTCTTTGTGTCGTTTGACCAATTCGCTTTTTTTCGTCAGCGGACATTTTCTGTACGTTCTTGAGAATCATCGCCATGCGGTGATTCTGTTTCAGCCGCTTCTCATTTCGAATGAGGAAATCCCAATAGAACGCGGTGAACGGGCAGGCCTGGTCCCCATGACGTTGACCGGGATCGTACTGGCAACCCTTGCAGTAGTTGCTCATTCGAGAAATATACTTGCCACTGGCGGCGTAGGGTTTGGTACCTACCACACCGCCGTCGGCGTGCATGACCATGCCCAAGGTGTTGGGTAGCGTGACCCAGTCGACGGCATCGACGTACATCGCAAGATACCAATCACTAATCAGCCTGGGATTGATACCGGCGATCAGGGCAAAATTCCCCGTGACCATGAGGCGTTGGATATGATGTGCGTAAGCGTCATCCCGCGTTTGCGCCACAGCTTTCGAGATGCAGTTCATGCGGGTTTCTGCGCCCCAGAAGAACG
>JBMYUM010000565.1:0-2093 GCA_049605375.1 Phycisphaerae bacterium
GTTGGTCTGGCTGGCAAGATGTTCAGCGATAGACCGTGCCTGAGCCTGGGCATCGGTCGGGACGGCCGACTCCATCGAAGCCGGAAACGCCCCGGATGTCGCCGGTTCTTTACGGATGTGTTCCGGGAGAAACTCCAAGCGGAGAATCGTCCCGCGCGAGACCACGAGTGCAGACTTGATGGCGTTTTCCAGCTCGCGCACGTTGCCTGGCCAGGGATAGCGCAACAGGACTGGCAGCACGTCCGGCGAAATCGTCTGGATGTCGGTACCGAGGCTGCGATTGAATCGACGCATGAAGTGATGGGCCAATAACACCACGTCGACTTCGCGTTCGCGCAGCGGAGGGACATCAATGCTCGCGACTTTCAAGCGGAAATAGAGGTCTTGCCGGTACGTTCCCTTCTCAATCATCTGCTCCAACGGCTGGTGCGTTGCCCCGATGATGCGAACATCGGTCGTGATCAGTTCAGTCCCACCCAGTCGTTGAAACGAATTGTCCTGCAGCACGCGTAAGAGCTTTGCCTGTGTGGCCAGCGGAATATCACCGATCTCATCCAGGAAAAGCGTCCCGCCGTTGCATTGCTCAAACTTTCCGATGCGGCGGTGGTTGGCACCGGTGAAGGCACCCTGTTCATGGCCGAACAACTCACTCTCGATGAGTGTTTCCGGTATGGCCGCGCAGTTGACGGCGAGGAACGGCCGATCTTTGCGCGGGCTGTGATGCAAGAGGGCACGGGCGATGAGTTCCTTACCGGTTCCACTCTCGCCGGTGACTAACACGTTGACATCGCGCGGTGCGATGCGCCCGATGAGCTTGTAGACCTCACGCATGGAGGGCGATTGCCCGATGATCCGTTCGACGCCGGAATCTTCCACCGGCGCGTTGTAGACGGCCGGCACATGAATATCCCGGCTGATGCGGAGAGCGTCGCGAATGTGTTGAGCAAGGACGGTCGTTTCGAAAGGGGTGACGAGGTAGTCGAGTGCACCTTGCTTGATCGCTTCGATAGCCTGTTCGCTGGATTCCGGATCGGCATAGAGAACGGCACACGCCCGAGGATATTGCCTCTGCAATTGACGAAACGTCTCGTTGTCGCAGACGACGAGGTTGGGAAGCTCCTTCTCGAGATCACCGCTCGCTTCTTCCAGAGTCCCTGTATGGGTCATCTGTGCGTCAATTGATTGACACGCTTCGGTCACCCGCTGGCGAATAGCGGGGTCGATGGTGATGAGCAATACGTGGTCGGGTGTCACCGGTTCTCCTTACCGCTGCCTGGCTACAGCTCGATCATTCATGGGTTTCAACCTTGACGTACTGAATTATACCCAATTCGGCCATGAATTCATGGGCGTACGCGGGCAATGTCGATCGAGTCAATGTATCAGGAACCTGACTTCGATTAGCGTTATGGCGGCGGTAGTTCTGAATGAAGATAAGAAGACTCCGCATGCAACTTGACGTGTTCCAGCACCCGCAGGTGAATCGTATGTATCGCAAAGTCTGTCCACAAGTTCCAGTACCAAGACGGGCGCATTTCATGCCTGTACCACGTCGTACCCTCGAGTTCAGTGCGACCATCTTCCAGCTGGCGCAATTTGAATTGCCCGCTGGTGGAAACAAAGGACCCATCCAGATGTGGTGGATGAACATGCTCATAGAAGCTCAGTTCTTTCATCGGGATCGGGCACTCTGAGACGTCAAACGCCAGCAGGTGCGGGCTGTCCCATGTGGTAATGGGCTCGACGAAATCTCCGGTAGAAAATCGACAGCGACGGATCGCACCCGCGCCTCGACCTTCGATCGACGCGCCTATTGGGTAAGCAACGCCCGTGCGGAATACCCAGTTTTTGGGGGGTGGAATATCGGGGAACTCCACGACATGGTTCCAAACAACCTGTGGCGGTGCTGAGATATTTACAGTCGTACGAGCGGCAACCTCGGGCTGCGATGCATTCAAGAGCGATTCGGCCCCTATCAGAATCGGCACCAAGAAAATGATCGCGATCATGCCGGCTGCAACTAACCAAGCATCATGTTGTCCCAATGTCGTCCCGACGATTGCTCCAAGAACTGCCGTACCAGCCCATAGCGG
>JBMYUM010000566.1:0-2085 GCA_049605375.1 Phycisphaerae bacterium
CTGCCCACCTTCGGTGGGCTTACGAGCGGCACGTTTACATCAGGGCTATGTTGAAGCATGCTTGGATCGGAGATCCAAGCATGGCACCCTTGTTCGATGAGAATGTACACGCGTCGGATCGGGGTCCGTTCTATCGACTTTTGGGGCGTTGGTGGGTTCGGCAATTTTTCATATCCAATAGGGGATGGCGGCGAGGGTGTCGCCGACGTAAAGCCGCAGCCATCCAGCCATGTGTGTCTTTGTTGGGGATCCGCCGCCGGGGCCCGGTATCGCGCCAAGCTTGGCACCGTTCCCCTGTTGCAACGTCTGTGTGTTGTTGGTCAGGGTGATGGTGTTGGGGAGTCCGGGCGTCACGCCGTTGACTCTGACGGCTTGCATGCTGGCGACGCCGTCGGTCGTGAGATCGCCGGACATGGCGCGACTGCCGTCGGTCGGCAGGTATTGTGGATGGTCATCGGCGAGTAGTCCCGAAAGTTCGCCGTGACTGAAGTTTGAGGCACTCACGTCGATCGTGTTGGTACGGGGCATCTTGTTCTCTCATGTTGCGCGGGCCAATCCAACTTCGACGGCCCAACTGATTTGGTTGGGAAGAGGATTGGTCCAGGTAATGTTGATGGCATCGCCGGGTTGGAATGTCCAGGCGGAGGGTTCGGATAGTTCTTCCTGTGTCAGTCGGAAATTGACGTGACTGTCTGGTGCGGCGTGCGTCATGGTAAACAGCCGGCAGTTGAACGCTGTGCCGACGTTTGATCTCAGTGTGATGGCGAGTGGCACGTTTGGTTGATCGGGAATGGTCGGCCCGGTGAAGGTGCCACGAACGTAAACGAGTCGAAATCTCCGGTCGAGTGAAAAATCTGCGTTGATGTCGCTGTCGCCTGATGCGTATTGGGCGCGCACGATGCGCATGTTTCGTTCACGTGCTTCGGAGAACTCGGCGTCCTGCAGGGCGAATCCGGAGGTGGCGGCCGTGAAAGCTTGTGTGGTGTCTGCCATCAGCTCGTTACTTCTTCATCGTTGATGAACATGTCGACCGTTTGCGGTGCGGCGATCTGGCATCGGAAGGGGATGCCGACTGCGTTGGGTAGGCCGTCGTGGGATTCGGGTATGGAGACCATGACGTCACCCGTGAAGATGACGTCGAAGATTGTGAGCAATCTTGTCTGCTGGTTTGATTGGTAGGTTACGAGCAAATCAATTTCCTGTTGCAGTGTGAGCAGGGTCGGTGCGTGCATGGCGTGTCGTGTGAAGACGAACCCTGCAATGCGATGACTTCCGCGTGCGAACGTGCCGTCGGGGCCTTGCGATTCTTCGCTTCCATCGTTGGGGATCGTCTCGGTGCCGATCTTGTAGACGATGCTGTGAGCGTCAGGGATTTCGTCGATGGTGTAGGGGGGCGTTCTTGCCTGGCGCTCGATCTTCTGGACGGCCAACATCCAATACATGCATGGATTCCTTTCGTTCGATTTTCGTGGTGAGTTTCTGTTCTCGATTCATGGTGGTGCTGGTGGTCACATGGCCGCGTGCGAGGCCGACGAGGTGTGGTCGTGACGGCGGTTGTCGTCGCGGATGGTCTTGTGGTTGGCCGAGGCGTGCGGACCATTCGATCTGATGGAATCCGGTCGCCTGTTGTTGTGGCAGGTTTTTCTGGAGTGCGGCGGGCAGTTCGCCCATGGTGTCTTCGATCGCGTCCATCAGTGGGAGGAGGTCGGAGAGTTTGTGGGTTGTCCGGTGGTCGGCGTGGACTTCGAGTTGCAGGGTGATCTCGGTGATTCTCGTTACGGATTTGTTGGCGATGGGATTGGCATTCTTGATGGAGACGGCAAGCAGGGGTTTGGGTGTGCCTTGAATTTGTGGGGGTGATTGTGTGACGCTTCGGAAGGGGAGGCCTGGTTGTTTTTCGGATGCTTGAAGGTTGGATTGCAGGTGGTTCATGGTTTCGTTGAAGAAGTCGTTCATTTTTGTTGCCGTGTCGTTTGTTATTCATGATCATGCCCGCGCCGTATCGTTTCACGATCCGGACTTGGGCATGGCACCCTTGTTTGGTCGTCAGCAAGCATGACACCGTCGTTCGGTGGTCGGTAAGCA
>JBMYUM010000567.1:0-2077 GCA_049605375.1 Phycisphaerae bacterium
CGTATGTCGAAACGTTGCAGCAAGACAAGCTTCCCATTCGTCGTGCCATGGAGGTGACACCACGCCAGCGGATGATTCGTGAGTGGGTGTTGCAGATGAAGCTCGGGCGCGTCGAGTTCAGCTACTTCCGTGACAAGTTCGGATTGGACCCGCGCGAAGAATTCAAATCGGAGATCCAGGTTGTTGAACGTGACGGCCTGGCGCAAATGGATGACAACGGTGTGTCGCTCACGCGGGCGGGGCTGCTGCGCGTTGATGCGATCCTGCACAGTTTCTTCGAAGCACAATTTCGGAAGCAGGAAGCCGCGTGATTCAGCAGGAACAACGGGACGTTCTGGCTGAGATTTCGTCAAGCGTGGCCGCGGACTACGATTGGTCGTCGCTCACCCTTGTTGCCGAGGCAGACGTTCCTCCAGATTTTCGTCGCCTGCTAGTTCACACCGAGCATATGACAACGACCTTGGCGGCCTATCACGGTGCGCCCGTCTCGTTGACGGTCCTGGATCGGCATGTGGACGAATCGACCTACGCCCGCCGGATTCAGCTGTATGTGGAGGAGCCACGCAGGGTCGTCGAATTCGGCATCATGCGTTTCGATCTCTCACTTGCGTCTCCGCCGGTGTGTGCCGCTGTCCAAGCCGCGCAAACGCCTCTCGGCGATATTCTGATCGAGTTCAATGTGATGCGTGTGATCGAGCCGAGGTGGTTTATCCGGATCGACGCAGGCAATGCGTTGCTTCCGGAGATGGGGTTGCCCGGTGATCGGGAGGCGTTCGGACGGATCGGCCGCATTCATTGCGACGGCAAGCCGGCGATCGATCTTCTGGAGGTCGTAACCGACCAATGCCAGTCGTCCGATAACAAGCGGGATTAATCGAGACTTCATCGCTATACTTGCGAGACGCAGGTGATATGCCGCCTTTAGCATGTGCAGGCGGATTCATATCGACGTTCGCCTGTTGCTGGAAAGCGTTGCTGGCAAGGACAGAGAGAATCATGGTAATTCATTGCGGTAATGTACCGCCACGACATGATGAATATGACTGCATCGTTCTGGGGGCTGGTCCGGCGGGCTGCACCGTTGCAACGCTGGTCGCGGAGTATGGCCACCGCGTGCTTCTATTGGAACGAGATCGTTTTCCGCGACATCGCATTGGCGAATCGCTGATGCCGCAAACGTACGGGACGTTGAAACGGCTGGGATTGCTCGATGCTTTGAAGGCATCGGAGTTCCCGGTGAAAGAGAGTGTGCAGTTCGTCACTCCGGACGGGCGCGACTCCGAGCCTTATTTCTTCACTGACCGTGATCCGGGTGAATGGTCAAAAACGTGGCAGGTACGTCGAGACTGCTTCGACCAGATGATGGTGAACAATGCCCGTCGTCGTGGTGCCGAGGTCTGTGAGGGCTTCTCGGTTCGGGAGGTGTTGTTTGAAGACGACCGCGCGACGGGTGTTGAAATCGACACGGTCAACGGACGGCGCAAGCTGAACGCGAAGGTTGTCGTTGATGCCACGGGGCAGACAGGCTTGATCGGTCGGCAACGCAAGTTGTTTGAGCATGATGAGCGTCTTCGCAATGCTGCGATCTACACCTATTTCCGTCATGCCTATCGTGACGAAGGGCGTAACGCCGGCGCGACCATCATCATCCACACCAAATTGGAAGGTGGTTGGTTCTGGTACATTCCGCTCAACGATGACGTCACCAGTGTCGGTTTGGTGGCATCGCCGGATCTACTCTTCACAGGTCGTGGAGGGGATCCTGCCGAGGTCTTTGCCGAGGAACTCAAGCAGTGCGAGGGGCTCAGTCGCCGGGTCGAGGGTGCGGAACAGATGGAGGATGTCCGCGTGCTGCGTGACTTCACCTATTCGTCAAAGCAGGTGGCTGGAGACGGATGGGTACTCGTCGGGGACGCCTACAGCTTTATCGATCCTGTCTACTCGTCGGGTGTGTTGCTCGCGTTGAAGGGCGGAGAAATGGCTGCCGACAGTATTCACCAGGGACTATCCAATAACGATCTGAGTGGTGCCACGCTGGGTGCCCATGGTCAGGAGTTGTCAAAAGGGATTGCGCTCT
>JBMYUM010000568.1:0-2076 GCA_049605375.1 Phycisphaerae bacterium
TCATTGTGAATGTCTTCGATCTGCTCAAGATTATCGAGTGACTTGAAGACCCATTCGCCGTCCTCATCCTTCAAGAGCATCTTGCCCTTGATCGCAACGTTCTCTTCGATTTCTGCGAACGGTGCCGTATCAAACTTCCATTCGAAATTCTTGATGTCTTTGCGTGAACCGAGAACGACGTCGAACGAACGTTCGCGACCATCACGAAGGACGACGACTTCTACCTCGTCACCAGGCTCGTGGCTGCTGATGGCAGATACGGCAAGCGGAACATCGTTTGCCACTTCGTCACCGTCGACTTCGAGAATCACATCACCAGCGAGAAGACCAGCCTCTTCCGCCGGGCTGTCCTTGATGACATTCAAGACTTCAACGCCGCTGTCTTCCGCGGCGCCCTTAATGGAGACACCAAGCCATCCGCCCTTCCGATTCACAGCCTGAGCCAATTCGACATGCGAGGTCGCACCGTCGCCGCCGAGAACCTTCACCATCATGCTGCCCGGCTGACCGTCGGCAGACTTCATTTCGAAGACCTTGACGTGTTCGACAGTGCCGTCTTCACCAACGAATACAGAATTATCGCTATCGATGGCAGCACCATTAATGATGACGCGTGCCGGTGCCTGATTCTGACCGTCTACCGTGATGGCATACTCCGGCTGAACAGCTTCACCAACGACGACCTTCGCACGCTTGACGACGACATCCTGGCCTTCGCTGCGGCCGTCATCAACATTGCTGGTCTTGACGACATATGCGTACTGCCCACCGGCAGCCTTGTCTTCGCAAGCGGTCGCGGCATGCAACCAATGGGGGGCCGCGATCAACGCGCTGCCTACAATCAGCTTGATCAACATAACAAACTCCCTTTAAAAAAGTGGTCGGGCGTCACATCTTCTTCTTGTTCGCCAACACCCGCCAGGTTAGATCGATACTTCGATCCGGACTTACGCCCGGCTACATCTCGTTATCTGCCGGCTTGCCGGCATACGCGGGATGAGGTCTGCGTACCGTACGCGTCCGGTCAACCTCGATCCAATAGAACGCTTTATCGCTTCCCCGAATCCCGTAATAGTCGCGCTGAACGTCTCGCTTAATTTGCCGTTGGGGCGGCAGCGAAACCTGACGCATGAGGCCGTTCTCCGGCCGCGACTCTCCGGCAACACGGAACTCAGGCCGTGCCGGCAGGGGTCTAACACCACTTACTTGTGGAATGATGGTATTCGTAGCAGGGGCTATTTCCGTGTTCGCATTCGCCACCGGCGACGTGATTGCCGGTACGTGCTGATCCGGTACATCCTGGATCAGGTTATGCGACAGGACGGCAGCAAGGGCAGCCGCAACCGAACCAACGGCCAACCACCAATAACGAACGCCCTTACGTGGCGATGCGTTTTGTGGAAGGTTCTCGATCCACTGCGCGGGATCACCGATGCCGGCACTGGATATCGTTACATCGTGCAGTGCCTTCTGTGACCACTCGTCGACTTGCTTCATTTCATCGAGCGTGCGTCGTGCCTCTGGATCACGAATCAGCGTCCGATTGAGATCCAGCCCCTCTTCGTCACTCAACGCACCGTCCAACGAAGCGCTGATCAACTGCTCAATGTCTTTTTCCAGATTGTGTTCTGATCCACTCATGGCTTCATGGCCTCATTGACAAGCCGACATTCAACGCCTCGTTTCGGCATCCTGTGTACTTCCTGATGGGAAGTACCTGATTCAGCTTGTCCGATTCGACAATCTATTTGACAGTGCCTCACGCAAGAACCGCCGGGCTCGAACCAATCGAGTCTCAACGGAATCGACCGGCATGTTCATCACGTCTGCGATGGCTTTGTAGGACCAGCCGCTCACGTGCCTCAGCACGAACGGCTCACGATACAGGGCAGGCAAGCCAGCAATGGCGTTCATTACCTCACGTTGCCCTTCCCCCGAAACGAGTGACCCTTCCGGTGCGTCGCCCGATTCGATACGGCCTTCCAGGTCTTCCTGTTCCACGGCGGCCAACCGACGTTCTTTCCTTCGTGCGAGCTCACGACCGGCGTCGAACGCCGCGTTCCGTGCCAACCGGTA
>JBMYUM010000569.1:0-2069 GCA_049605375.1 Phycisphaerae bacterium
GCGGCGGTCCGTCATCGCCCCATTCCTTGAGAAGTTTTTGTTCTCGAGAAATACCGTCATGGGTGGGACCCAAGAAGCAGGGCCAATCGTGTCCCCTTGCACCCGGCTGGAGAGGCAGAGGAATGGTATGCAAGGTGGCTTTTCTGGGCGCCTGCTGTGGTAGAACGAGCGCAAGCAACATCACGGTGTGCAACAACATTTGTGAACTCCCCTTTTGACTCTTGGAATTGTCGCTGGTGGCATCGGCACGGTTGGCCGATCACTGCCCGGTTGTCAGCCGATTTTGGCGGCCAACATGGTGATGTCATCGCTTTGCGGTGCCCCGTCGGCAAAGCGTGTGACACTTCGTCGTACTTGTTTGATCACGCGTGTCGGGTTCAGCTCTTCGATTTCGGAAAGTTCTTCGAGCAGGCGCGGCACGCCGAAGAAATCCTGTTCGCGGTTCATGGCTTCGGTAACGCCGTCGGAGTAAACAAAGTAGACGCAGGGTTCGTCGCCGAGGTCGATTTCGTGAGTCACGAAGTCGACATCTTCCATGATGCCCAGCGGTAGGCCTGAATCCAGGACGAGTTCCTCTGATTTCTGTCCGATTCGTGCGATGACGGGAACGCAATGCCCCGCCGACGACACCCACATCTTTTTCTTGTTCGGGTCAATCAGGCAGAGTGATGCGGTGATGAATTTTGATGACTCGGTGTTGGTGCAGATCAGGCGATTCCATCGATCGAAAAGCACACCCGGTTCATCGGTTTCGTGGATGGTCAGTCTGACGGCGGCCTGGAGATTCGCGGTGAGGAAGGCGGCGGCAACACCTTCGCCGGTCACATCGGCGAGGAGGCACCATGTTCGTCCGTCCTCTGCCCGGATCACGTCATAGTAGTCGCCGCTGACGCGGTTCCCCGGTTCGTTGGTGGCCCAGACTTTGAAGTTCTCTTCGGACGGCAGGCTTGGTGGGAACAGGCCGTTCTGGATCGACCGTGCGAGGTCGATCTCATGGTTGAGCCGGATCATGGCCTTCTGTTCGTCCATCAATTGCGAGTTAATGAGCCCGATGCTGACCTGCTTGGCGATGCCGGCGAAGAAGTCGATGTCTTCCTGGTGGTAGCTGGTCGAGGTGCTGGTGCGGTCGCCGTAGATGACGCCGATGACGTCTTCGCCGTTGAACAGCGGGACGCACATGGCGGACCGAATTCCCTGTTGGACGATGCTTTGTGTCGGGTCGGCCATGCCGGCGCCGTCTTCGGTGAAGATGGCACGTTCTCCGTGTTCGAGGGCGCGGCTAAGCAGTGTTCGGCTGATTCGCAGTCCACCTTCGACACCGGCAAGGTTAAAGACGACGGGCCATTCAACGCCCTTTCCTTCTCGATTTCGGATGCCGATGGCTCCGCCTTCGAAGTTGAGTTCGCCGACGCAGATTTCCATGGCGACGTCCAGGAGTTCGTCGCGATTCTGGAGTCGCGTCAGTCTTTCGGAGAGTTGGTAGATTTTCTCAAGGCGTTGTTGCGACAGCGAAAGAGAGTGGTCTCGGCTGACGTATCGCGTATGCGACGTTGGTTGATCGTTTTCTTCGATGATCTGCGGGCCGGCACCGGCTTCGGTCCGGAACGTGACCATGGTTGAGCCGATTTCGATCACGTCGCCGTTGGCGAGCTCACGCCGGGTGCAGGGTGCGTTGTTGACGAGCGTGCCGTTTTTGCTGCCGAGGTCTTCCACGAGGAAGCTGGCCTCAGACCTGAAAAATCGTGCATGGCGGCGTGAGGCGGCGGGATCATCGATGCAGACATCGCAGCCGGCGTCACGGCCTACGACGATGGGGATTTCGCCCATGGTTCGTCGATGGACCTGTCGATTGTGTGAGGTACGAAATTCTAGTTCTGCCACGGCCTACGCAGCCTCCCGATACAAGCGGCTTCTTACCCTGCGATGAATGCGGATATGGTAACCGCTGGGGCCGGAATTCGGAAGTCGGGGCCGTTTGGGGAGGATCACGCCCGGTTGGGCATGAGAGCGGCGGAGATTGGGGGTCGTCGGGTGAATGTGGTTTTGGAGGATCATGCCCGCGGTTTTGG
>JBMYUM010000570.1:0-2062 GCA_049605375.1 Phycisphaerae bacterium
GCAACCGGTTCCGCGTTTCGGCATTGATGATTGGTTCGGGTACTTGAATGACCTTACGGTCGACATGAAAAAACCGGTGCGAAACAGTAATTTCGCACCGGCAGATTGCAGTTTGGGCAAGCCTTGACGTCTGGTATGGCGGTCGCCCCGCGATCGCCGTTAGTCCAGCTCGAACGACGAAACAAGTTCTTTGAGCTGCTGCGCTTGTCCTGCCAATTCTTCGGATGAACCGGACATCTCTTCAGCGGCCGAGGCGTTGTTCTCGGTAATCGAAGAGACATTCTGAATCGCCGTACTGACCTCCGTAGCATTCTGTGCCTGTTCATCCGTCGCGCATGTGATCTCAGCGATGACCTTGGCCGTCGCTTCAACGCCACTGATGATCTCTTTAAGCGATTCACCCGTTTGCTCGCTCAGGGAAACGCCCTCCTTCACACGTTGCGTGCTTTCACGGATCAATCCGGCGATTTCTTTCGCCGCATCGCTTGAACGCTCGGCAAGCTGCCGCACTTCATCAGCCACGACAGCAAAGCCAAGACCATGCTCTCCGGCACGCGCGGCTTCGATGGCCGCATTCAGCGCAAGAAGATTGGTCTGTGATGCGATCTCTGAAATCACACCGGTAATTTCACTGATCTGTTCGCTGGATTTGTCAATGAGCTTCATGGCTTCGACATTCTTGTTGACTGCCGACTCCCCGGCTTCCGCTTTGTCACTCGTCATACCGGCAGAGGCATTGGCTTGCTTGGCGCTCTCCGCCACACTCTGGATCATCTGATTGAGAGCCTGAATCGACGCGGACATCTCCTCAACGTTCGCGGATTGCGTCTGTGCTCCTTCCGAGAGACTGTTCGCCCCCTCCGAGACGATTTTTGAACCGTCGGTAAACTGATTGGCGGATTCCATGATTTGACCAATCGCAGCGGACATGTTCTTGACAACCGCATTGATGTTGTCTTTGATCACTTGGTAATCACCCCGGTAGTTTCCGTTCACGGAGCGTGTCAGGTTACGATTGGCAAGTTGCTCAAGCACCTGCATCGCCTCGTTGATCGGCGCGACAATGGCATCGAGCATGTCGTTGACACCATGCACGAGGTTCCGAAACTCACCATCGAGTCCATCCAGCGATGCTCGTGCCTTCAAATCACCCTGACGGGTTGCCTCAACAAGGCTTGCAATCGCTTGAGACGACTGCTCGCTTTGCATTCGTGACAATACCTGGTCCGTAACATCATTGGCGTACTTGACGACCTTGAAGGGGTTACCGTTGGCATCGAGAATGGGATTGTATGAAGCCTGGATCCAGATCTCTTTGCCGCCTTTTCCGACGCGTTTGTACTCACCGGCATCATAAATGCCCTGATTGAGGCGCTCCCAGAATGTTCGATATTCGGCGCTACCGGCATAGCCCGTTTCAACGAACATCCGGTGATGCTGCCCTTGAATTTCAGAAAGCGAATAGCCGACCGTATTCAGGAAATTTTCGTTCGCGTTGATGATCGTACCATCGAGATTGAACTCGATGACAGCCATCGCCTTGCTGACCGCGTTCATCTGCCCTTCAAAATCAGCAGACTGCCTCTTCTGCGCGGTGATATCCGTGGCATACTTGACGACCTTGAACGGATTGCCGTTCATATCCAGGATGGGATTGTAAGAAGCCTGAATCCAGATCTCCCGGCCGCCTTTGCCAAAGCGCTGGAATTCGCCTTGAGAAAACTTTCCGGTTCTCAAGGTCGCCCAGAATTCTTTGTACTCGGACGACCGAGCAAAATCCGGATCGGCAAACATGCTGTGATGCTGGCCCTGGATTTCTTCCAGTCGATAGCCCATGGCTGCGCAGAAGTTGTCGTTGGCAGTGATGATGGTGCCGTCTGGTTCGAATTCGATGGTGGCCTGGCTCTTGTCGAGCGCATCGACCTTGGCCACCAGCTCAGTGGTAGAAGCCTTGTATTCATCGATCAGTTTTTTCTGCTCGGTAACGTCCGTGGCGTACTTCACCACCCGAACCGCGCGGCCCTGATCGTCCAGAATCGGGTTGTAGGACGCCTGAATCCAG
>JBMYUM010000571.1:0-2051 GCA_049605375.1 Phycisphaerae bacterium
GCGATTGGGATCAGAATCGCTACCCGGACATCTACTTGACGAATATTCCCTTCGGTAACGTGCTTTTCATGAACAATGGCGATGAAACGTTCTCGAGTTTTGCCGCACCCGCGGGCGTCCAGTGTTTTGGGTACGGGTGGGGGACCGTCTTCTTCGATGTCGACAACGACCGGTTCGACGACCTGTACATGTGCAACCAGGACATCAACAACCGTCTCTACAAGTACGAGGGCTCGTGGCCTTGCGTAGACGTGGCGCTGACTGCAGGTGTTCATGCACCGGGTATTTCCTTTGTCGTGGCGACGGCCGACATCGACAATGACGGTGATGTCGACCTGGCGGTCCAGAACAGGGACGTACCGCTTCAGCTGTTCATCAACCAGAATCAATCGAACTCCAATCGATGGATCAAGCTCCGTGTTGTCGGCGAGGGAGCCAACTTGTTTGCCGTCGGCGCCGTCGTCGAAATCCGTACAGATGATCAGTGGCAGCAGCGGCAGATTCTGGCAGGAAACAACTTCAAATCGCAAAATGACCTGACGGTCCATTTTGGTATGCGTTCGGCGAACAGTGTCGGTGAGATTCGCGTACTCTGGCCGGGCGGTGCCACTCGCACGCTCTCGAATCTCTCCGCCAATTCGACATGGACGATTTATCCTGAAGAAAGACTCGGGGATGCTGACGGCGATGGTGTCGTTGGTCTTGCGGATGGAGATGTTCTTCTGGCTTGCGTGCAGAGCGGATCTCCCGTGCCACTGCTTCCCGGATGCGAAATGATGGACTTCGACGGTGATGGCGATATCGATGCCATTGACGGAGGCCAATTTCTTGCGGCGTGGGATGGTCCCGGTGCACCGCCGCAAATTGCCGGCCTGACGGCTGGCGTCCCGGCTATTGGAAGTTGGGGCTACGGCATCGTGCTTCTTGCCCTGCTTGCGACGGGAAGCGTCATGTTTCGGCGGCTTGGCGCTGCGCTGGCATGATTTGCGACTGAACGGGGACGCGATTGACGGGCGATGGATCATCGCCCGATGCAGGCAACGGGACCATCCAAATCCGGCGTCAGCTACCGTCGCCGGCTGCTGCTTCCTCTTCGTAGATTTCCCATTCCTCTTCTTCTTCGTCGGTCATCGCGCCAAGCAGGCGGAACAGGACGGCCCACTCCGACTTGGTGACGGCGACAAGCAACCACACCAGGACTGGCGCGACGAAGGAGAGTGTCGGGTTATCGACGAGCAGGGTCTTGGCCTGATCAATCAGCCCGGCAAACCACTCGCTCGGATGGAATATGGCAAAACTCTTCTCGGGATCAGCATAGCACACGTCCAACATGAAGATGGACAATCGCATGAGTACGAAGATCTCGATGAGAATCAGGCCGAGTACGATCGCCGAAAAGCGTCGACCCCACGTAGGGTAGGGCTTTGCAAGTACCAGGGCGAAAATGAACGCGAGGGGCCAATAGCCTGTGATTCGACTGCTGATTCGAATCTGGCCGAAGGGACTTCCGCTCGTCATCTGGGCATCAATCATCCTCCGCATTGCTTTTCGGTGCATGCAGATAATAAGCATATCCAGCTCATTCTCCGCGGGGAGGATCGTCAGATTGGTGGGCATGGGGTACTGGTCGATCTGGCCGGTCTTCGGGTTGTAAACCTTGAATACGTCCGAGATCGAAAAGATGACTTCGGAATCGCGGTCGGGATCATGCAGATTGACGAACGCGGCATGGGCGTCACCGGACCACCAGAATCGGCTACCAAAAAAGGCATCGCCAATTTTCTCGAATGCAGCGATATGAACAGCTTCCATTGGCCCCTTGAGCGGCCAGTAGAGGAAGGCTGTTGTCAGCCCGATCAGAATGACAAAAAAGCGTAGGATTTTAAGCAGGCGCATGGGTACGTTGTCTTTGACTTTGGTGCGCGATCCAGTGCGCCCACGCGGCCCAGAACAGCAGCGCCATGATGATGAACGCCGCTTGCCACACATCTAAGTGGGCGATGTCGAAATACTTCGGAAGATAGAGTCCTGTAAAGTAGAGTGTCACAATT
>JBMYUM010000572.1:0-2042 GCA_049605375.1 Phycisphaerae bacterium
ACATTGAAGTGAACGGCACGTCAGACTGTGTGGTTGGTGCGCAATTGGCCCTGAGTTATGACCCGCAGTGTCTCGCATTCGAAGGACTGGCTACGTCGGATGACTTCCCGCTTTTGCTCTTCTCTGAGGTCAACGAGTTCCAAGGTGAAATCACCGTGGCCGCGGGCATTATGCCTGGCAATGTCTGTCTGAATGGCGTTCGTACGCTCGCAACGCTCAGTTTCTCCAAGCTTGATCGATGCGATCGCTGTCAGTTGACGTTTATCCGTGGTGATCAAAGAGGACCGATCGTCAGCAACGAAGTTGGGAATCGCGTCCCACTGGAGATCATCGACAGCAAGGAGATCAGCCTGGCGGGAACCGTCACGCTGAATTCGCCTGAGGGTGTCATCGAGATCAACCCGAATTGTGATACGGCCAACGGAACCGTGACGTGGGATCCCATCACGGTTGAAGACAGTTGCGGGTCGGGTACTGAACTTGAATGTACGGTCACGAACAGTGATGGCCTTGACTTGGACTATCTTTTGACTGGCGGCGGCGTATTCCCGCAAGGGACGACCACGTTCCGTTGTACGGCTTCCAACGACTGCGGTGCGTCGCAGACGAATGAATGGAGTGTCGTGATCAGCGATCAGCACGTGCTCGATGTCGAGGTTCAGCTCGGCGGTGCGATTATCGGTGATCCGATCATGCGATGCATCTGTTTTGAGCTCTACACAGACTGCGTCAGTGAGCCGGCAAGCGTCTGTCAGGAATTCAGTTTCGGTGGTCCATTTGACTTCCCGGGCCATTGGCGTGGTGAGTTGAAAGTCCCGAAGGGGCAATACGATTGCATCACGGCACGTGACCCGCTGCACTCATTGCGAAGTGCATCGGCGATCGACTGTGTCGGCAATGTCCTGGTTGCCGAGTTCAAGGGCGATCCGGTGTTTGACGGAAACTGGCTCATGAACGGTAACCTCGACGCCTGGAAAGAAGGCGGACGCGCTGAGACCATTGAGATTCTTGACTTCGCCATGTTTGCGAGTCAGTTCGGTGACGTGATGGATCCGAACACCACCTGCGATTCGCAGGGGCCGCATGCCGACATCAATGGGGACGGCGTGGTGGACAATGCGGACTTCGCCTTCCTTGACCACAACTACGCGACTTCCAGTATGGAAGCCTGCTGTCCACAGACGGCGGCCCTTCCGCTTCCACCTCGCATGTCGATGTCGATCCGTCAGCTTCGCGCTGAAGGGCTAGCGGATGCCGAGCGCGCCGATGTCAATGGCGACGGCAAGGTAGACGTGGCTGACATTGAGGCATTCCAGCGTGGCGAGCTTCGTGTTCTCCGTCGGAATCTTCGTAAGTAGGGCAAGCCCTTGGCTTCTGCCTGCAGGAAGACGCGTTTGCCTTCCTGACGGCAAGCCATGGATGGCTGTCAGGCTTTTCACTTGTTCGGGCTCTTCTACCAGCCTGGCAATCTACAAGGCCGTGCATTCGAGAAAGCTTTGCATTTCAAAAGGCCTTGCATTTCGGCCGGTCTCCAACTGGGTTGTGCCAGTTCGTTCCCGTT
Source organism: Phycisphaerae bacterium (assembly GCA_049605375.1). Lineage (GTDB taxonomy): Bacteria > Planctomycetota > Phycisphaerae > UBA1845 > UBA1845 > JADFOB01. The sequence continues at coordinate 1,562 of JBMYUM010000572.1, forward strand.
TGCTCGTGACATGAAAAAAGCCTCCCCTGCAAAGGGGAGGCTTTCATTCGTTATGGATTCGCAGGTCGAAGGCGATTAACGCCGCCTGATGATCCGTTTCGTCGCACGTTGCTTCTTCGGATCCCGCGGTCGGATACTGGTGAAACTGCCATCCGGCTTTCGTTTGAATTGGATGGGAATTTCAACCGTGGGCGCCATTTCGTCATCGGTCTTCACGGTGATCGAGTGGCTTCCCGCCATTAAGCCAACGCCTTTGGCAAGCGTCAGGGAGATTCGCTGGCCCGCATTCACATCTTCCCATGCCAGCGTGGCATCGGGAATGGTACAGGTTGCGTCGAGAATCTTGGCCGGTTGGCCGTGATACCAGCGAAGGGTCGTGGTGCCCGTCGGTCCTTTCGACAACTCGGGTGAGATGACAAGCGTTCGCGGAACAGGCATGGCGCGTGGTATGACGGACCCACGAACGCTGATCGCTCGTTGG
>JBMYUM010000573.1:0-2026 GCA_049605375.1 Phycisphaerae bacterium
GCGGGATCGCATACGATAGGCAGGGTTCAGCAGGCTTTTTGTCAGATGATCAAAAGACAATTAGCGCTGCGCTAGGGATAGACCTCGCGACTTCACCATGACGAACGGCGCAAGCAGCAACAAACCCGCTCATGTCCTGCGGTCCTGGTCGGCCTACTCATGGCCTGTCGTGGCAGCCATGGTGCTCGCACTTGCCTCCATCGCCCTCGCGTTTTATCAATCCGGACGTGTTTCCGACCAGCTGATTCTAGCCTTGCAGCCTCGCGCCGAGTCCATTGCGGAGGGCGCGCGCCGACAATTTGATAATGAAACGGCATCTGCCTTGCGGCAATTGTCACAGCTTCTAGCCGTCCGACCGGAGTTTGCCGGAGACGTGCCTACGCCCCAATGGCCCTCCTGGCTGGATGGCATCCTGATCTGGGACGGTCGTGAAATTCGCACGCTCCGCCCACCGCAGAGCTCGCCGGAGTCCGTCGCACGCATGTTGGCAGACCGGCACATGGCTCAACCCATCCTGGAAGTGAATACATCCGTCTCGGCGGCAACACCGGATAGCCTCATCGATCTCCCCCTGGAGTTTGATGCATTCGACGAAATCAACCTGGAATATGTCACGCTGACCAGCAAAACCGTCGGTGGTGACCGTTTTGAGATTACAAGCCTGATTAACACGGATGCCGCACGAGAAGAGATTCTCGTGCCACTGTTGCGGCACGAGGCGGAACTTGAGGTCGTTGCGCAGGAAGATGCACAAGGCGCCTGGTCGGTCAAGATGCATCGCCCGTTTCGACGCCTCGCGATTCAAGCCAGCCGCCAATTTCGTGGCGATCTGGCCAAATCCATGCGAGTCGACACATTGCTCTACGTCACATTGAGCACGCTGTCGGTGGCTATTCTCCTCATCAATCTCGTGCTTACCGTTCGGGTCGCACGCCGGGAAACAGCCTTGGCCGAGCTTAAGGCTGACTTCGTCGCCCGGGTCTCGCACGAGTTGAAAACACCCCTTGCCCTGATCCGCATGTTCGGCGAAACCCTGCAATCCGGGCGGGTGAATATGGAAGAAAAAAAGAACGAGTACTACGGCGTGATTGTTCGCGAAAGTGAACGGCTGACGCACATGATCGACAACATTCTCGACTTCGCACGAATCGATGCCGGCAAGCAAGCCTATGACATGATTCCAGTTGACATTGAACTCGTCGTTCGCGAGACGTATGAGGCGTATACTGCCCAGCTTGACAACAAGGGATTCGTGCATGAGCTGCGGATACAGCAAGATGTGCCCAAAATACTGGCTGATCCTCATGCCATCGCGCAGGTTCTCGTCAACTTGATGGGAAATGCCATCAAGTATTCACAGGACGAAAAGCAACTGGAAATCGACTTGCGTCCGGACACGCGTCGCAACCAGGAAGGTGCACTCCTTTCCGTTATCGATCGGGGCATCGGTATCAAAGCAGAGGATCGCCGGCACCTGTTTGAAGGTTATTACCGGGCCGAAGACACGCGGGTCAAAAATACGGGCGGAACCGGTTTGGGGTTGGCCGTGGTCAAGCATATCATTGACGCCCATCATGGAATGCTTGACGTGGAATCGCGTCTGGTCAAAGGTACGATCTTCAGGATCTTCTTACCTGCTGCCGAACCGGAGCAGGATGCGAAACATGGGTCGGCCGACACGACCGAGTCTCATGACCCCCCAGTCGATACCGGAGCCACTGGGCAGGTCGAAAGCAAACGAAACGGAAACGAAGGAGCCGATCATGGCGAAAATTCTCATCGCTGAAGATGAACAGGACATGGCCATGGGGCTGCGGGACAACCTGCAGTACGAAGGGTATGAGGTCATCGTAGCCAATGACGGTGAAATGGCACTCGATGCCATCCAGAAAGACAGCCCGGATCTGCTACTCCTCGATGTCATGATGCCCAAACTCGATGGACTGGAAGTCTGTCAGCGTGTGAGGGAATCGGGGCTTATGATTCCCATTCTCATGCTGACCGCCAAGTCGCAGGAACTGGATAT
>JBMYUM010000574.1:0-2021 GCA_049605375.1 Phycisphaerae bacterium
CGGCCATTGCGGATGAATCGAAGTCGGAGCCAACTCGGTTGTGTCGTATGGCCCCTGGTGTCCGTACTGATACCAGGTCTGCCAGTTCGCCGTATCCAATGATGCCTCCAGATAGACGGCTGCGGATCCGACGTTCGTCTGCTGCGTGCCGCGCCAAGCCTTGAAGTATTGGGGCGTTGCAATCGCAAACGGAAACTGCCAGCCCACCCAAGCCTCCGGCGCGTAAAGCCGGCATTCCTTGGTCGGGTCTAGATTCTGCGAGGCATTGGGATAGCCGACCGCGTCACCATCAGTGATGCGCTCACGGTCAAAGGAGTTCACACCGCCAATGATCGAACCGCCGGTGGTCGGGAAGATGTTTTCGTAGTGGAGCTTTCGGCCGGCACCGTCCTTCCATAGATAGAGCAATTCAGCCGGCCTCAAAGCACGTGTCCACACTCCAAGGCAGGACATAAATATCGCGCCACCCGCGTTGCCTTCGATCGCCTTGATGCCCCCGCTGAATTGTTCCCACGAGATCGAATCGTCAACGACGAGAAAGTCCGGAGTGACGCCCGCGTTGATACCCCCGTCGATCCAGATCTTCAGAACGCCCGATTCGACCACGAGCGCAACCAATCGATATTCGCCCCCCTCCAAATCGACCGTGTTGCTGTTCAACTGGCCGATCGCATCAACGCTCGCGTACTGATACCAATGAAAGGCAGGCGCGCCGCTGTTCTTCGTGTAGGACAGACCAACGCGATCTCCGTTGGCCTCTTTCGTTGTTTCAAAGATCGTGCGTTGCCCATTCGCATTGCTTCCGTCGGCCCGCACCCATGCGACCATTGACCAATCGGCCGAAGCGGCGGTATCAGCGCATTTGAAAGCATAGGCTGAATTGGGAGAGTAAGCCGAGTGCCCCAGCTTGCCGATCGTCGCCAGCGGCATGTTTTCGCCCGGTTCATTGGTCATGGTGTGACCGTTCACCACACCCCGACGGTCGCCGCTGACCACATCCATCGGCCAATATTCCCACAGGCCGGTGTTGAGTTCCGCGTCGGTCAACGGCTCGATGTCGTCCTGCACGTTGTGACCGGTTAGTTCATTGACTGCCAACATTGCTTCGTCCTCCTCAATAAGCGGTGATCGGATCAACGGGCAGGTACAGTTCCAACCCGATCCAGTCGCAATTGTTGTCGAGCGTGTGGTTGCCGTCGGCCGTCGGACTGCCAACGTACACCTGCAACATCCGCTCGTCGTTCAAGGTTCGCCAGGTTGCGTTCCACAACCACTCACCCTCCACGCGCATGATGTGTCCGTGCCAGGTCCACGGCGAATAGAGCCATGACTGAGTCCCGGCAATAGCTGTGGCGGGTGGACCCTGGGCCAATAGCGACATGCCTGGCGCGAGCGCGTTCAGCCACAGGGACAACATTGCGGTGCCGGCCGTCGCGTCCTTCGCCGTCCATAGATGCGCGAATTTGATTCGGTCTGCCGGGCGGAAGCCGGGGGGAATCATCGTGTTCGCCCACGCCTGGTTCGCGTTGTCTCCCACGGGAAACCGAATCGCATCAAACTCGTTGCCACCGATGTCGATCTGCACCTTTGACGAACTGCTTCCCGTCTTCGGTTTGAAGGCGCCAGCCGGCAGCCATACAAGTTGATGGAACGTCCCCGGAATCGGTTGTTTCTGGAACAACTCCCAGGTCGTGCCGTTGTAGGCAAACACCAGGAACCATTCGCCCACGATGTCGCGAATCGACCGTACGACCGCACCGGGGATGGCGGCTTGCGCCGCACTGTTGCCCGTGTTGAAGGTAACCGAATAACTATCGTCGGCCGGCATCGCCACGGTTACGAACACCATGTCACCCTTGCTCGGCTTACGACCATCGTTGTTGACCGCGTCGTGCAGCATGACCTCAGCCCCATAGGCCGCGCCGTATTCATCGGCGAGGAGGTCGATCTTCAGCGGGTGATTGCCCCACGCGAAATCGGGCGCCACGTCGAGATGGCCCGCCTCGGTAAAGGTGTGCGCC
>JBMYUM010000575.1:0-2004 GCA_049605375.1 Phycisphaerae bacterium
GGTTATTGCCAGTTGCCGGTGCCAAGTTTGGCACGTCACTTGGTATAGAGGTAACGCGTAATCAAAATGTGAATGATCCCGACCCATCGGTAGCGAATCAGGAGCGAGCAAAAATGACAACCATCAGCCATGAACTTTTGTCCACTGGAGAAGCGACGGCCATCTTGCCGGTGGACGGTGGTCAGAAACGCCCGGTGACGGTCATCGGTACGGACGCCATTCGTGAGACGATTCATGAATCTGCACGGCGACAGGCTGTCAACGTAGGCCGCGCACCGGGTGTGGATCATGTCGTGCTCAACCCCGATGCGCACCCTGGCTACGGTGCACCGATCGGATGCGTGATGACTTCGCGTTCGCATATTTATCCGGGACCGGTTGGTGTGGACATCAAGTGTTCGATGAGTCTACTTCAGCTGGATCTTCCGGCAGGTGAAATCGAAGATCGCAAACTTCGCAGGGCATTGATCGATGCCATTTGCGAGCGAACACCAACCGGCGCTGGCAAGGGACAGCGAAGTGTGCCGAAATCGCGTCCGGTCAACCAGGCATTGGGTCGGCGTGTCGCTGTTGAAGGCGCATCCGCGGCTGTTTGCGATGCCCTTGGGATTCCCGTTCGATGGGCGAACCGATGTGAAGATGCGTTTCACCTGGGGCATGACGACAGCCGCGACGCGTTGAGCGCTCGATTGGATTGGCTCATGCATCGGGGGGGACTGCCGAAATTCGCTGATCAAATGACGCAACTGGGATCGTATGGAGGCGGGAACCACTTCGGAGAGTGCGAAGTCGTTGACGTTGCCGACGAGGGGCGTGCGGCGTTCTGTGCAAAAGTCTTTGGACTGAAGCATAACCACGTTGCGTTTCTATCGCACTGTGGATCGCGCGGGTTCGGTCATACGTTGGCCACGGCACAGTTTGCAGCCTTGCAGCAGAAGTTCGACACCTGGGGGATTGAGTTTCCCGCGCAGGATCGGCATCTCTGTTTCGCGCCATTGGGGACACCGGAGGCTGACGCCTATCTGGATGACATGGCGCTCGGCGCGAACTTTGCGACGGTCAATCACATGCTGATTAACGCTCTCGTCTTGGAGGCTTTTCAGGAAGTGATTCCTGGTGTTGAAGGAGAGTTGGTTTATTTCATCAGTCATAACATTGCGCGTAAGGAAATTGTCGACGAAAAGCCTGCGTGGGTGATGCGAAAGGGTGCGACCCGTGCATTTCCGGCTGGGCATCATGCACTCAAGGACACGCCATTTGCTGCCAGCGGACACCCGATCCTACTGCCGGGTGACCCGCAGCGAGGGTCTGCGGTCATGGTTGCCGACAAAGGCGCTGATATCAGTTGCTTCAGTGTGAATCATGGAGCGGGACGTGTCTTGAGCCGTAAGCACGCGGAGCGAACGCTGGATCAGAAGGGAATCGATCAGTCTTTCGATGATGCTGACATCCTGACAAACTGCCGGCACTATCCAAAAGACGAATCGCCGGCCGCCTACAAGGATTTCGATGACGTATTGGATTCCGTCAAGCTTGCCGGGCTGGCTTCAGAGGTGGCGCGGCTGCGGGCCAAGTTTGTGATCAAGGATTCCTCTGAGGCGGACGATTGACGAGCCCGGGGCGACGGCCGGCGGATTTCGAACCGGGCATAGTGGACTTGTTCCAAAGAGCATGGAGGCATCGGTCCATGATTACTATTGATGGCTCAAAAGGAGAAGGTGGCGGACAGTTGCTCCGTTCGTCATTGACGCTGTCGATGCTGACTGGCCGACCTTTTCGAATGACGAACATTCGGGCGAAGCGCGATCGACCAGGTTTGATGCGTCAGCATCTGACGGCTGTTCAGGCGGCGAAGGCAATCAGCCGTGCGTCGGTCGAAGGCGATCGTATGGAGTCGACCGATCTGGTTTTCCAGCCAGGAGAAGTCGACGGCGGCGACTTTACCTTTCGTGTTGGAACAGCCGGAAGCACCATGCTCGTTCTGCAGACGGTTTTGTTGCCGCT
>JBMYUM010000576.1:0-1963 GCA_049605375.1 Phycisphaerae bacterium
TGGATAGCTGCAGCATCTCACAGTGCGTCAATACGGATATGACACCTTCCGGCCAGTGTTGCGACCCGATCGATGGTGGTCTGACCAGCATCAGCGACGGTGACGCCTGCACCAACGATATCTGTAATCCGACTGGATCCGTTGATCACATCGAGAATTACGACATCGCCACGCAGTGCTGCAACCCGGCCAACGGTTCGATCCAGACGATCGACGATAACAACAGCTGCACCGACGACAGCTGCAACCCGGGCGACGGCACGGTTGAACACATCGACAACTATGATGTCGCGACCGAGTGCTGCAACCCGTCGAACGGTGGAATCAACGTCATCGACGATGGCGACGCCTGTACCGTTGACGTATGCTCACCGGCGACCGGCGATGTTGCTCGTACCGTCGCATCACCGACGGCCGACGGCATCGGACCGCGTGTCGTGTCTGTGTCACCGGATGCTTGTGCCGACGATGTCGCCCTGCTTGTGACATCACCCGATTACCCGTGTGTCTCCAAGTATGTCGACGCCGCTGGTAACCTGGTCGATAATCCGGTTTTCCAGAGCCCGGCAACGTGGGCGAGCATCAACATCCGTGGCGAAGAAATCATTCCCGAAAGCAGCTACACGCTGCAGACGGAATCCGGCACGGGCGTACTTTCCACCGGTGTCAATGTCCAGACGTGGATTTGGGCCGACGTGAACAACAACACCTTCGTGAACTTCGAAGATATCCAGCTGGTTATCAACGTTTTCCAAGGTGATACGTCGAATGCAAGCGTCGAAGCGACGGACCTGGATCCATGTATCCCCAACGGGACAGTCAACCTTGCGGATGCACAGCGTGCGGTTCAGGCATTCCAGGGCATCGGCTATGATATGAGTGGCTGCCCGATTCCTTGTGAATAGGGATGGGCTGATCAGGGGGCGCGAAACCAATGCGTCCCGATGAATAAACGAAGGGAGTCGGAAAGCCTCAGGCATTCCGGCTCCCTTTTCTATTCCGACAAATGGCACCAACGGCAAGCTATGCAGCGCTTCAATTCAATAATGCAGCGCTTCAATTGTTTGCGTTCTCCTTCATGCACTCACATAATGATCAGGCAAGTCGACCGACCCTCGTCCCGGTCCACTGTTGATTCGATTAACCGACGGAAGCAGAGTATGTTCAGTCGAACCGGCGAATACGCATTGCGCGCCATGATCCATCTTGCCAGGCATGAAGCGGATTGGCCCGTGTCCGGACCCCGGATCGCTCGCGAAACCGACATTCCTCCAAAGTATCTCTCTGCTATCCTGGGAACACTGGTTCGAACGGGGGTGCTCGATGCTACCCGGGGCAAGCGAGGCGGCTTTCGAATGACAATGCCCGCGGACGAGACCAGCCTCTTGAGGGTTCTCGAACCATTCGAAACGAGGCTGCTCGGAAAAGACACGGATGGCCTGTTCGATCATGACTCGACCGGTCACGGTGACACCGGTTCCGTTCAGGAGCGATGGGACGCCCTCAGGCAGTCATTCCTGTCCTTCCTGCGGGACACGACCGTTGGTGAAGTCGCGGAACAGGACACTCCCAGCCTCGCGTTTTCGCGAGCCAGCGACCCGGCATAACCACGACGCAATAGACGTGCAAGTGCCCGTCACTGCATTCAAGGCAACGGCGATAACTGTCGCTGCAGGTTCGCCAGTTCACCCGCCATCGCATGCTGCAACGCTCGCAGGCGATCAAGTGCCCCCACCGCTGCTTCAATCTCATCACGCGATTGGAGCACCTGACGAAAACGACCCCAGTCCGCAAAGCCTGAAAGCAACTCTGCCGCATCCTTGCAAAGCCCGATCGTTGGATGAAGAAGTCCGTCTTTCCCCAATGCGCGTTCCTGACCTTGAAGAAACCGAGTCCCCGCCTCATACGATCGAGCCAATGCCGCCGCAAAACCGCTCTGCTTTTCGAAGTCAGCCATACCCGG
>JBMYUM010000577.1:0-1951 GCA_049605375.1 Phycisphaerae bacterium
CAACGCGCCATTGCGTGCCGTTCCAACGGGCGATTCGATTCGCGGTCGTTCCACCGATCGCGTCGAACGAGCCACCGGCATAGAGTTCCGGTCCATTCCCCGTGTCGAAGACCGCCAGTGCGTATACATGGCCAGAATCGCTGACACCACCACCCACATCCGACCATTTCACGCCGTTCCATCTAGCGATCTTCGAAATCTGCAAATCACCGACGTTTGTGAACTGGCCTGCAACATAGAGCAAAGGCCCATTGTCGTCATCGAAAACGGCTGCGGCATGCACGCTGTTGTTCACGCCTGGATGGTTGAAGTCTTCAGACCAGGAAGGCGTGCAGGAGGGCCCAAGCGTCATGATGCCCGCATCCGTCACACCACCAAGAAACACCTCCAATCCCGCCGCTGTACCAATCAAGTTTGCGCCGTCGTATTTCAGCTCCGCCACGACTGTTACGCTGGTGGCATTGCTGGGCAAAGTGACCTCGTATCGGAAGAAACCCGCTGCGTCCGTCAAGCCGCCACCGCCCACAATCAGTGTCGTCAACATGGCACCGGAAGCCGGAGTACCATCCTCGAATTGCACATACCCCTCGATGGTCGTGGTGGCTGCCATATCGACGACTTGTATACGCTTGGCGGCAGTGGCGCCGGCATTGACTGCCGTAATGACGGCATCGCCGATGCTGTTCGCGCTCACCTGTCCCTCAGCATCGACTTCGCAGATGTCCGCGTTGCTCGAACGGAAGGATGTGCACTCGGATGAGAGTTCTATGCCTCCTGGATAACTGATCACGCTTAGCTGCGATGTCTCTCCTGGAAGCAATACCGCCGAAGAACCTTGCTGCAACGCAATCGAGATGGATTCGGGATCGGGCGGAGCCGCGTCGCCGAAGGTCAATTCTTCAATGGAACGGGTGTCGTCTTGTGCCAGTTTGAAACAATCGCTGTAGGCGAAGGACTCGCCGTCAGCGGCAGATGATGTTGCCACGACGCGAATGAAGTCGTCACTGATACCATCCGCCGGCGACCCCGGCCCCTCGACGCCGAAGTTGTCCGGCACGGCGACGTTGCCCATGAAGAATCGCCCGTATGGATCAACGGGTACGGTCTGACCGTTCGCCGATACCGTCCATTGCTCGTCCATGCGTGGCGGGGACTTGGGTTGCAACGCCTCCGCCTGCGTCTGGTCATCAACGCCATCGTCGTCCGAGTCGACGACAAAGGGATTCGAATCAAAAATGAATTCTTCGAGGTTGGTGAGACCATCGAGATCATTGTCGAGCAGCACATCCGACGGATCATTCGGAGAAAGCCCGACAGACACTTCCCAAACGTCGGGCAGTAAGTCTCGATCAGCGTCATCGTAGGGCGGCTCCATGCCACCAAGATCAAAGTACCCGCTTCCATCAGGCGACGGCAGCATGCACATGGGTGGCGGCACGGGTAGCGGACACGAGCATGCCAACAACTGGTTGCTGAGGTAGTGATCCGTGGAAAGCGCGACCGCCGTAAAGTAAATAAAGGCGAGCGCTTCGCAACGAAGGAAGCAGTCCGTTTCCTCATCCGGATCGAATGCTTCCACGCACAGTAGCGTCAGATGCGCCAGAAACTCGATATCGCAGGCCAGCTGCGATGCACCACATGTTGTCCAACAGATATCATGGCAGTCGCATGCCGGCGTGAAACAGACCACCCCTCCACATTCATCCTCCACAAAGATTGGCCAACAATCCGGAATCAGGATATTGAGAATCCCCGATGGCCCGCAGCCATTTGGATAAAGGTCGCAGTGACCACTGATGTTTCCGACGACGGCGTACGGTGGACAGTTGCCGCCCCAACCGGCAAGGGAAAGACCGGATCCCGGATCGGTGACAATCGTCGTACCAGCCTGGTTCACGGTACCACTTGCGAATATTTCGAACTTGTTCGTGCCGTGGTCAAATGTCAGGAA
>JBMYUM010000578.1:0-1929 GCA_049605375.1 Phycisphaerae bacterium
GTTATCACAAGGAAAAACGCCTGCGCCGATCCGCATTGGTCGCTCCGTCCGTCTGTGGGCGTCGGACATTGATCTGTGGATTCGACTCGGGTGCCCCAATCGTCGTGTTCTGGAAACGCATGCGAACCAGCACATGGGGAGCAGCGAATGAACGGAGATTCAAGACTCGACAAGTTGCTTGATCGGTTAGAGCAGTGTACCGGTCATAGTCCGACCCAAAGTGGCAAGGGGTTTATTGCAAGATGCCCGGTCGCCACGCATGGAAAGGGTGACGGTGATCGCCATCCAAGCCTCTCGATTAACGAAGGCGCTGGAGGGCGAGTACTGCTCAAGTGCTTTGCAGGTTGTACGTTCGACGAGATTCTCAACGCACTTGACTTGGGAGTGAGCGACCTGCTCTCAACGGAGAAAAGTGCAGCAGACGAACGCGAAGAAAAGGAAACACAATCGCGAGTAGCGAGATCGAAGAACACCGACGGTTATGCATCAGCTCATGAGGCAATCGAAGCGCTGGATCGGACAATCAGAGACAGCCGCCGAGTGCACGAGTATTGGTATGAAAACTTGGCCGCTCAAAAAGTTGCTGCTGTCCTACGTTACGAGTCTGATGACGGTAGCAAGGACTTCCGTCAGATCTCAAAGCGAGGTGATCGTTGGCTATGCAAGGGGCTGCCAAGGCCATCCCCCATTTACAATCTGCCGGGCGTGATGAATGCAAATGCTGTATTCGTGCACGAAGGTGAGAAATGTTGCGCCATATCGATGGCGTTGGGATTTCCGTCGACAACGTCAATGGGTGGAAGTAACGCTGCGAAGGGAACCGATTGGTCTCCGCTTTCCGGCAAGGAAGTCGTGATCTTCCCCGACAACGATAAGCCCGGAGAAAAATTCGCGCAAAGTGTCGTCGAGCAACTTGCCAAACTGCAACCGACACCGACGGTCCGTGTTGTTAAGTTGCCGGGCTTGCCGATCGCCGGGGATGTCTGTGACTTCGTTAAGCTGTACCAGGGCAATTCCCAGGATGCGATCGCGGATATCAACCGTCTTGTGTCCGAAGCTGAGCATATCAACCTCTCGTTCGGCAAGACTGTTGTCGCACGTTGCCTGGCAGATGTTGAGGAAGAGAGGGTGCAGTGGCTTTGGCCTGGTCGCATACCTCTAGGGAAATTGACGCTCTTGGCCGGCTTGCCTGGATCGGGGAAAAGCACGCTGGCTGCCGACCTTTTGGCGCGCGTCAGCGCGGGCTTACCATTTCCGGATGCGCCTGACGTGGTTAACGAACATGGTTCTGCAATCGTACTTAGCTGTGAAGACGACGCGGCCGACACGCTTCGACCACGCCTTCGGATAGCGCGGGCCGATTTGCGTAAGCTGAGTGTCATTGATGCAGTTCAGGATGATGGAAAAGTTCGTGGCTTCGCACTGGCCAGCGACCTCGATGCCATTGAGAGAAAATTGCAGCAACAGCATGACATCAGAGTCATCTTGTTCGACCCGCTGAACGCCTTCACCGGTTCCATCGACAACAATTCGGAAGGCGATGCGAGATCCGTCTTGACGCCGCTCGCACGCATTGCGGCCGAGCACAACGTTTCTGTCATCGGAATCGTTCACCTGAACAAGTCTTCGGCTGGTATGGCAGCTGTCCATCGTGTGCTTGGTTCGCAAGCGTGGCTCGGTGCCGCGCGGATGGCATGGCTCGTCGGTCAAGATCCGCACGACGATGGTGGCAAAGTCATGGTTCGGCTGAAGGGAAATCTATCCGTGGCCAGTGGGCTACGATTTCGCTTGCATCAGCCGGAACACGAGCAAATGTGTCACGTGATGTGGGATGATGACGTCGTCGACTTGTCACCCGAGGACGTGCTGAATCCGCGAAAAACACGTGGTCAAGATCGGAAACAAGCGATGCGTTGGTTGCGAGACCAG
>JBMYUM010000579.1:0-1895 GCA_049605375.1 Phycisphaerae bacterium
GATACAATGGCGGTACCGTCGCGATCAATGTCAGTGGTGACCTTATTGCCGATAACCACGTCATCGTCTTCAGCGTCAGCGAAGAGCCGGATGGCAAGCCGTTCGGGCGTGAACTGGTTCAGGGAGAAGACTATGTCGTCGACCTGCAGAACGACCGTGTCACCATCATTGGCGGCCGGGTAGATGCCAGCACCATACAGATTCATTATGGAACTACCCCGAAGGTACGCTTTGGAGGCGAGCAGGTGATCGATCCTTTCACCGGTGAAGCGATGACTTACGAAGGTGGGGAATACGTTCGAGACCTCTTCACCCGCGAAGTGCTGCTGGACATTAACTACGAACCGTTGATACACGCTGCTGGCGATCTGATGCTCCATTTCGCTGGCGACCCGGTTGTGCAGAGTAATGGGGATGTTCAACGCTACCTCGGCGGGGAGCAATTCGCCGAAGAAGACGGCAGCGCGGTATTTAATGGGGATCGCAGCGCCTTCCTGCATGAAGGCGGGCAGGCGAAGATTCATAACGGTGGCGATCAGGTTTACGAACTGATCGACGAAAATGGCCTCCGCGTTGAAATCGGTTCCGCTTACCAGCCGCCGACGTTCGACGTACCCGCTAATGCAGTCACGAATTTATCGCTGAATTACAACATTACGGGTAACGACTTGATCTCCGTTGTCCTTTTCGACGGCACGCGAATCCGTTCTCTTGATCCGAGTAACTACAGTATCGATCGCAGCAACGATCGGATTACGGTGTTTGCTCTCGATCTTGAGGAGGACGGTGAAGTGAAAATCTCTATCGCCACACCGGCCTATCAGCAAGCCGGTGATCCGATCCGTTACTTCGGGAACGAACCGGTACAAATCGGAGAGCCTGTCACCGACAGTTCCGGCAATCTCAAGCTCGATGAGAACGGCAATGTAGTGCTTTACGAAAGCACGGTTGATTCGCGTAATCGGCAGATATTCCATCGCCGTGGAGAATCCGTTTATCGTCTGATTGACACTCAGGCTACCGGGCCGTTCACAGCCGGTGATTTCGAAATCGCAACCTTCCTTGGTGGTGAACTCAAATTGTACATTGGCAACGAGCCGAAACTGTACCGCGGCGGTGAGACTGTGTTCTCCAACAACACCGAGTCACGTCTTGAGCCGGGAACATTCGTGCGGTTGAGCGGACTGGGTATGCGCGAGGACATTCTCTTCAGCCAGACCGACGAAGTTCAGGTCAACCTTGGCGCGGGTGATGACACCTTCGTCGTTGAAGCTACGGGTGCATTGACTCAAATCAACGGCGGCCCGGGCGATGACAACGTGATTGTCACTTCGAAATTCAACTCGCTGGATGAGATCCAGGGCGACCTGATTATCGACTTGGGGGTTCCCGATGTTGAGATACAAACCTCGGAACGAAACAGCAGTGGCATCGTCTTTGAAGACATTTACACGGATACCGATGGTGGCCGCAATAACACGCTGTTTGTCAGCGACGCGCATGATCCCGACGGTAACGATTCGGTTGTCATTACCGACGGGACCATCACTGGCCTGGCTCCGGCCTTAATCACCTATGATGCAAGCCATGGTTTCTACGAAAGCGTCTACGAACCGGTCAGCGGAACCTTCAGCTATCCGATCACCATCGTGGGCAGCGAAGGCGTTGATCTCATCGACGTGAACACCACGCGCTCTGACCCCCCTGTGATCGAGATTACCCGGGTCAACGCTTGGGAAGGGGACGATGTCATTACGGTCAATGAGGACCTCGCTCAGCTGCATCGCTACCTCGTGGTCGAAGGACATGCGGGTAATGACCTTATTGACGCGACCGTTACCCAGGCTGGTGTGGCCGCCTTCGGTTTTGGATCCATCGAGCGACTCGACCGTCAT
>JBMYUM010000580.1:0-1843 GCA_049605375.1 Phycisphaerae bacterium
CGGCGCGAGCAACTGGTCCTTTCTCAAGCGTGTCAAGCAATTTGCCGGTGATCGTACGATTCTGGGCAGTGGGGATCTGTTCAGTGCGGATGCGTGCGTGCGGATGATCGAAGAGACCGGTGTGGACGGTGTTACGATCGCCCGCGGTTGCATCGGAAATCCGTGGATTTTTCAGGAATGCCGCGCGCTCTATGCCGGTCAGCCGCTTCCCGATCCGCCGTCGGTCGAAGAGCAGGGACGAGCGATCCGCATGCATTGGGATCTCTGTGTGGAATCATACGGTGAAGATTTGGCACAGCGTGTGATTCGCAAGTTCGGTATCAAGTACAGCGAACATCATCCTCACGCGCGTGAGGTGCGTGACGCCTTTGCCCATGCGAAGCGCGCGGATGATGTGCGCGCCGCATTGGATACCTGGTTCGATCCGGAGCGCGATTGGCCTGACGTGCAGCGCCGTGAGGGGCACGGCGATCTTGTGGCTGCCGGTGCGACGCTCTAGCGTCGGGCCGACGGTACCATCTTGTATCATCGTTGTGATATTGATCGGTGATCGACCACCGTTATGCCATTCCGATGGCACCCTCTCGTGAGTCATTTGATTCATGGTTACGTATGTCTTACTCGAAAGCCTGCTCTGGCTGACTGTTTCCTGGGTTGGTGTGCAGGTGGTTTTGATTGCGATCTGGTCCTCCATGCGGTCGCCATTGAGCGCGCGTGTGGTTTGGGTAGGTTTTCTGGTGGGGCCGGTGTTGTTCATCGTTTCCCATTGGGTAGAGACACGACGCGAAGCGGTGATACAGGTTTCGCGCAACTTGGCTCGTAGTGTGGCGGATGAGAACATCTCTGCCTTTTCCTACTTGATTTCCAGCGATTTCGAGGCAGGCGTCGGCGTCGGGCAGACGTGGTACAAAGCGGAAATGGTTGATTTCGCTGAGCGTTGTTTCAGTCAGTATGACGTATATTACCCCGAGCTTTATTCGTTCGACATAGTCTGTGATGGCGGCGATAGCTGTCGCTGCGAGTTTTCCGTCAACTGCCGCGTTGAGATGCCTCAGTTCGGTTCGCGATACATTCCGACGCGTTGGGCTCTGCAAATGGAATATGCCGACCGGCGTTGGCAAATTCTCGAGGTTGCATCCGTCCCCGTTCCACCCCTGAATATCCGATCGATGGATCGTATTGGCCGATAACGAGCATTTTCCATGATCGGTTACTCCTGTCTGCTTGCGTTGTGAGAGTCTGTTTACGTTTTCCTCACACAAACGTGTTTTTTCCTGCTACATCGCGGTGAAGATTTAATTGAATCACTTCACTTCGTTCTCGACCTTGCCTTAGCTGTCCGGTAAAATGCGTTTCGCGTTACGCTAGTCAGCTTGTCGTTCGAGCCGGCATGGTTTGAACTTATCGGTCCTTTCGACATTGTCCGTTGTTCGGTTCGATCCTCTTGTCTGATCATCAGTTGTCATCGACTTCCAGCTGGGAACGAAGTCGGTGCGGCTGGGGTTTTTGACGATGTGGTTTGACCGTGGGCAGTGTTGTGGTCTGGCGAGCCGATGGCGGAATGAAGTTTGGCATTGACTCAGGCAGTGGGGTCGAACGATGCGTTGTCGCTCGTGGCGGCAGGGCGTGTTCGTGAAGACTGCGGGCGATGCGCTCCATTCGGTTCACTGTGACGCGATTGGTTTGTCGGCGGAAGATGCGTTCGGCTGTTCGCTACCAGCTGAAGCTTCTTGTCGGCTTATGGAGGGTGGGCTCCCGCGCGCGTCTGTGTGGACAGCCCTTTCAAGGATCGAAAACATGGTGTTCGGTGGTGGTGCTTCCGCACGACGTGGAGACGCTTTAT
>JBMYUM010000581.1:0-1836 GCA_049605375.1 Phycisphaerae bacterium
GACGGGCATCGAAGCATGGCAGCAGGGGAGGAGGGGAGCATGGCGTGCGAACAGGAAGAGCGTGCGAGCACGCGAGTGTTGAAAGACGACGCGGTGCCTCGTGGATCGTCGACGCGAACGGCCTTCGTACCGGAAGGCATCATGTTCAACTCGCGCATAGCCAATCGCGTCATCACCGCGGGGTCTTTCTTAATCGCACGAAGTTGCTCTTCCAGTCGCGCGATCTCTGCGTGAATGCGGTTGAGCTTGTGTTGCTCCACCTGGGCCATGGCGTCAACACGTTGCAGCTTCCGCCACTCCGGCAAGAGGACGCTGGGGACAAAGACCGCCAGCGCCATTGTCATCAAAAGAAGATAAACGACAGCGGCCGTTCGCTGTTGTGATGCCACAGGCTTGATCGATTCGTTCTCAACGTCCATGAAGGAACGACTCCTGTCGAAGTAAACGATACCGACCGGTGGGGCGGCAGTCCGTCGTCGTGCCACCGGTCGATGCTTCACGTTATGCTCAGCTGCGGGATCGGAAGACCGCTCCGTACTGGGCTGCGCTGCCGAGATGCTCCTCAATGCGGAGCAGACGATTATACTTAGCCGTTCTGTCACTCCGGCACGCGCTACCGGTTTTGATCTGACCGGCGTTGGTCGCTACGGCTAGATCGGCGATGAAGGTATCTTCGCTTTCGCCGCTGCGGTGACTGATCACCGTTCCCCATCCATTGCGCTTCGCGAGTTCAATGGCGGCAAAGCTCTCGGTGAGCGTACCGATCTGATTGACTTTGATCAGAATGGCGTTGCCGGCTTTTTCTGCGATCCCGCGTTGCAACCGCTCGGTGTTGGTTACCAGCAGGTCATCACCGACAAGTTGCATGGATGTGCCGAGCCGTTCGGTCATCGCCTTCCAACCTTCCCAGTCGTCTTCGGCAAGACCATCTTCAATGCTGTAGATGGGATACTTCTTGGACCAGTTTTCCCAGTAGTCAATCAATTCGGAAGCCGTGATGGAGCGATCCGGTGCAGACTTGAAGAATTTGTAGGTGCCGCTGTCCGCATCGAACATCTCTGAGGTGGCCGGGTCGAGTGCAACCTCAATATCGCTACCGAGTTTGTAGCCGGCTTTGTCCACAGCCTGTGCGATCAGTTCCAGCGCTTCGTCATTGGACTGAAGATTGGGGGCAAAGCCACCCTCATCACCGACGGCGGTGTTGTAGCCCTTGTCGCTCAGGACCGACCGCAGTGAGTGGAAGCACTCAACGCCCATCCGCAGCCCTTCACCGAAGGTATCCGCGCCCCACGGTTGAATCATGAATTCCTGAAAATCGACATTGTTGTCGGCATGCTGACCGCCATTGAGGATGTTCATCATCGGGACAGGCAGCGTTCGGGCCCCGGCGCCACCAAGGTAGCGGAACAATGGCAGCACGCAGGCGTCGGCGGCGGCACGGGCGGTCGCAAGGGACACGGCGAGCATGGCGTTCGCGCCCAACTTCGCCTTATTGGGTGTTCCATCCGCGTCGATCATTGCGTGGTCGACGATTTCCTGATCGAGCGCGTCCAAACCCAGGACGACCTCGGCGAGTTCCTTTTCCACGTGTTCAACGGCGTGACGGACACCCTTGCCGCCATATCGATCAGGCTCCTTGTCGCGAAGCTCGACGGCTTCGTGTTCACCCGTTGATGCTCCGGAAGGTACGATCGCCTCGCCTGAACATCCATTCTCAAGAAGCACGGTGGCGCCAACGGTCGGATTACCGCGTGAATCGAGTAACTCCCGGGCTTCGATATGGATAATGGTCGTACCTTGCATGATGTCCTTCCTTCCGAGTCCCGTTGGATTGCG
>JBMYUM010000582.1:0-1830 GCA_049605375.1 Phycisphaerae bacterium
CATGTTGGCGTCCTGGGGCTATGACGTGCCGGCGGCTCCGTCCGGTGCTTTTCGTAGAGAGTAGCTGAATATTCCTTGAAGATATGTTCTGCGTGCAGGCACTATTCTCGGGTTGAGTGCTGGTTGTCGCTCGTGAGTCGCGGCCTCGATGGGCGTCGAGAATGCGGTCAAGCTTTTGCAAACGTCCACTCATTCAGGTTCGGATTTGCCTGTCGCTTCGTTTCTTCCTCACTGGTCCGTTCTTGTGGAACCGCGACCAGATCAAACCGGCCTGTGAGTTGTGGGCTGTGGCAGTCCAGCGAAAGCCGATTTGAATCTGATGTCATGATCGTGAGCATTCCTTCTGCGACCCGGCGTACCCAACCTCTGCCGTGGCTGATTTCCCCTTCGTATGTCAGGTAGTGCAGTCTGTGATCTTGGATACGCACGGCGCGGATCGGCCAAACGGTATCGTGTGATGTGGGGTCTCGGTACAGCTGCCAGGTTGTGAGAACTTCTCCTTGTTGGATCATGAAGTCCCAATGGGGTTCGAAGTTTGTAACGCGTTGGTGCGTATCGGCGTCAAGCTGATTGTTCTCGCCTTGGCGCGGTGTGTGATGTAGAATGACAAACTTGGTAGACCTCATGGTTCACTATGGTAGCTACCATTTTCGCGCGGCCAAGCTTGGTCATGGAAATGCGTATTTCGTGCGAGAAGATAAGGATGGGCACGATGGCCGAATTCAGGGATGAACGTTTTATGTATGTACGTGGTATCACTATTCCTGCCCGTGTTGTGATTGTGGCGGCACTTGCGGCGTTGATGATGACCGGTTGTGGTCCTTCATTCGGGCAGTTGCGTCGTGAGGGCATTCAGTCGATGCTTGAGGAGCAATACGCCCCGGCTCGATACTACTTCTATGAAGCGGATTCGGTTAAGCGGAATTCGGTTGCGAACCTTCACGATCTTGGTTTTTGCAGTGTGATGATCGCCCGTGATCGCATCCAGCAAGGTGACAAGAACGGTGCCTTGACGGAACTCGATCGTGCGATTGAGTATTACGACCGTGCCATTGATGCTCATCCGGGTCATCAGGCTTCCTTGCTCGGAAAAAACACGGCGCTTGAGTTGAAGGGTGAACCGGAGGCGGCTCTGGATCATGTGCGTTGGGCGGTTCGATTTGTCGGACCCAGTGCCCGGCAGTATCTGTTTCTAGCCGACGAGTTGGATCAGCGTGGAGACGCCGACGCAGCGTTGCTTCGTTATCGGCAGGCGGTGAGTATCGAACCGTCGAATCCCAAGGCGCATGTGCAGTTCGCGCGGTTCCTCATGAAGCATAACAATGAGTCGGCCGCGATCGGTCACTTGCGCCATGCGTTCCGTCTCAACCCTTCCGACCCATGGGTTCGTGATCAGTTGGTGCAGCGCAACATTCCTCTCGACCTTCCTGAGCAGCCGCGCAAGCCGAAGCCACTCTTTGAGTTGAAGTCTTCGGACGGGCGTCAGGTTGGAGATGGTTAGATTGGGCGTGGGTACGTCTTGGTTCGTCCTGCATGTACCCCGTCGTTGCACGTCTTGTTCTTGGGAATAGCTCCCTCTTTGGGGGCTTTCTCCATCATGTTCGTCAATCCAGCATTCTGAGCCAGGCGACTTTCAAGTAGGCTGATTCCGGGCATAGGGGATGGACCGGGTGGTCCATGCCAGGTCCTGATGTGCCAAGTAACTGGCACTTTCGTCCTGCATGCCTTGCGGAGGCCAGTGCCATATCGCGGAACTCGTCGGCTGGGAATGCGCCGCTGCAGGAACAGGTTACCATCATCCCGCCGGGCGCGACGAGACCGGCGGCCAGT
>JBMYUM010000583.1:0-1808 GCA_049605375.1 Phycisphaerae bacterium
ACGACAGCCGGCAACGACATGAAGCAGATCGGTGATGCGTGGCACGACGTGCGATTCGTTGTGGATGAATGCACGTCGTTGTGCGTTGGAGACCAGCAATTCGGCGTTGGCGATCGACATTCTGACGGAGACGCCCGAGAGCTGATTGACGTGCGGGCTCTCCCGTGCAATACGAGCAACTTCCTCAAGAATGTCGAGCATGAACTCAGGAATGTCGAGCTGCGTTCCGTCATCTTCACGCTGGAGCCATGCCTGCTGTTTCGTGATCTCGACCCCTTGTTTGGAAGAGGTCGGGTAGTGGGTTCGGACTACGGAGCCGATCCGGTCTTTCAAGGGGGTCACGATTCGGCCGCGGTTGGTGTAGTCTTCCGGGTTGGCGGTAAAGGCCATCATAACGTCCAGCGGGAGCCGAATGGGAAAGCCACGAACCTGGATGTCCCGTTCTTCGAGCGCGTTGAACAGGCCGACCTGAATTTTGGGGGCAAGGTCCGGCAATTCGTTGATCGCGAAGATGCCACGATTGGTTCGAGGGACAAGGCCGAAGTGGATCACGCCTTCATCATCCAAGGGGCGACCTTCGGCGTGTTTGACCAGATCGATTTCCCCGATCAGGTCAGCGATGGTGACATCGGGCGTTGCGAGTTTCTCATGGAAGCGCTCTTCCCTGGGAACCCACCGAATTGGCATGTCGTCACCGTGTTCCTCAAGCAGGTGTTGATTCCTCGCGAATCGCGGTGCCAACGGGTCATCCAGAATATCGCCCTCAGCAGGAGTGGGTGTGAGGGGGTCCAGAAGAGTCGGAAGCAGGCGGATCAATTTCGTTTTAGCCTGGCCTCGAAGCCCCAGGAGGAGCATGTCGTGGCGGCTCAGGAGTGCGTTCACGATCTGCGGAAAGACTGTATCTTCGTATCCGACGATCCCTGGGAAGACGGCCTGGCCTGAGCGAAGGCGGTCTTTCAGATTCGAACGGATTTCGTCTTTCACGGATTTCGTTACGTATCCGGAGGCCTTGAGTGCGCCGACGGTGCTCGGTAGATTCGTGGACATGGACACCCCTTTCTTCGTCGGTCGATGGTAGCGCTGGGGTGCATCGGCGTCAACGCGTGCAGCGCACGATGACGTGTTGGAGAGATTCATGCCCGTATCTGGTTTTTCTTTTTCCCATGCCGTGCATGCCATATGTGCTCGTCGTGCTGGAACCATCGATGTGGAGAGCGTTCACGCGATGTTGGGGCTGGCGACTTTGCCTGTTGCGTCGCCGGCGGCGACAGATTGGTTGTCATGGATGGGCTTCGGTCGTGATTTCGGGTTGATGGCTTTTGCCACATGCTTTGACCTGGAAGTGCGTCCTCTTCATCCCGCCAATGCGGGTGTTGCGTTGACAAGCTCCCCTGAGTTCCAACAGCATTTCGATGCCAGCTACGTCCCTTTGATTGAAACGGCGCTTGCCGCCGACCAAGCTGTCCTTGCATGGGGGCATTGGGAAGGTCATCGTGATCTCGAATGGGGCGTGATTCACGAACGGCACACCGGCGAAGCGGGTGGGTATGCCGGCGATGTGATGTCGAGCGTTGATGATCAGTTTGTCTCTGACCGTACGCAGTTGATTCGACCGCCGACGATGGTGTATGTCGTCGACACTTCGCATCAGATTGCGGACGTGCCGGTTGCGTCCGGGCTGCGGTTGATGGTTGGCAATGCGTTGCGCGGGTTGACGGATCCAGCCCTGGCGGGCGGGGGGATTCTGTTCGGTGCGGACGCCGTTGCCTACTGGTCCGAACAGTTCAAGCGACGAGCGCTGGCTGATT
>JBMYUM010000584.1:0-1798 GCA_049605375.1 Phycisphaerae bacterium
GCACTAGAAATCACTTCGCCGATTTACGTTGTCCGTATGCTTCAACGGCAGCAGACTGCACTTCGCGAAGTGCCACGCCATGACGCTCTGCCGCGGCGCGACAATCCTCAAACTCGGGACTGACCGTGCGCGACTCACCAACACGACCGACCTTCATCCGAATCGTTCCGAACCTCGTCTCGACCTCGCTCCATTCGCGTGCCATGACGGTCCGATCTGCGACCCAGGAGCGAACGCCAAACGTTGGCGTCTCCTGGAACAGCAGGTGGCGAACGCGCTCAGCGTCCTCATTTCGGGCGATCGCACAGAGCATCGTGGCCGGGCGCGACTTCTTCATGTGTATCGGCACGGCATAGACATCAAGTGCACCCGCATCCAAAACCCGCTGCATGGCGTAGGAAATGACCTCCGGGGTGGCGTCATCCAGGTTGGTTTCCAGTACCGTCACCTGGGTCGGCGCGCCGTCGGCCGTCGATTCACCAATCAGAACCCTCAGCAAATTGGGCGTGACGTCCCCTTCCCGCGTACCCGAACCATAGCCGATCTGACCGACCGTCATCGACGGCATGTCACCGAAGACGCTCGCCCACGCCGTCAGAATGGCCGCACCGGTCGGCGTTGTCAGCTCCCCCTTATTGGGAGCGGCACGAAGTGGAATGTCACGAAGAAGGTTGGCCGTCGCCGGAGCCGGCACCGGCATGACACCGTGCGCACAGCGGACCGTCCCGTTGCCCGGCGGTATGGGCGAACAGACCACTCTTTCGATCCCCAACATGTCAAATGCCAGGCAGGCGCCGACAATGTCAACGATGGCATCGACTGCACCGACTTCATGAAAGTGGACTTTCTCGATCGTGGACCCGTGTACGGCAGCCTCAGCCTCGGCTAGCCGCGTGAAGATTTCGATTGCGCTATTCTTCACACTCTCGGAAAAAGAAGCGTTGTTGATGATCTCAACGATGTGGTGCAGGTGACGGTGCGGCTGCGATTCTGCTTCGTCAAGGTGAACCTGAAAATGCGTGCCGCTGATGCCCATGCGTTTCACGGGCTCCGCCTTCAGTTCGTAGCCGGAAACCGGTAGCGTCCGCAGTGCATCAAACAGAGCATCGGCCGGTGCACCGGCGTCGATGAGGGACCCGACGATCATGTCGCCCGCCGCCCCACTGAAACAATCAAAGTATGCAGTCTTCATGGCGACGGATTGTATCCGCTGGCGCGCCTGGAGGTATCCCGCATCCGCAAGTTTCCCTTTCGAATCCCACGAAAGCAATTTGTAACGACTTTTGAAAATCGACGGGCGACATTGCCCATCTCGATGGCGTAAGATAACAACTTACGAGCGACACAAGCGTCCAGTCGACCAAACGGAATCTTCATGTCGGGGCAAGATTCTCACAATCTGGTGCTCTATCCGGCCAGCGTCGCCACTCGCGTGCCGTGCTTCCAGTGTGGCTACGACCTCCGCGGTCTGCCCGTTGACCAAGCGTGCCCAGAATGCGGAGAGTCAACCGCTCTTACGCTCCAACTACTGGAAATCCAATTCAAGTCCGATTTGAAGGAGTTCATGCGTTATCTGAATTGGTTTGGCTACTCAGCGATCCTGTTGCTCCCGACATGCTTACTGAGTCTGATTACCTTTTTTCCGGCCACGCTCGCATTATTGGTAGATAACGCGGGAGCCAGACTGGCAAAAAAGGGTATCCCCCCGCGATGGTATTGGATTACGGCTGGGGCAGGCATCGGGCTTAGCCTTACGCTTGGCAACCCCGTTTGTATCTGTTTGTTCATTGTTCATTTC
>JBMYUM010000585.1:0-1791 GCA_049605375.1 Phycisphaerae bacterium
TGCCCTGATTTGCCGATCGACGCAAGGTGGCGTTTGCCATGCAGTCACTCGGATCCCATGCCCTGGGGCTCTCAGTCGGTATCTGGATGGTGGCGATACGCTCGGTCGTTGCCGGTGAATTTGACAGGAACATCAGTTCGTGCTACACTTTGCGGTTCGGCGCGTCTGGCGTAAGTCCCTGTCTAGCAGGGGGTTACGGTGCAAGCGAAGCGGTTTTCACCGGGAGTTGTCTAACATGGATCGGCTACCATGGATCTGATTGTCGTCATGCGGGCTACCGCATCCCAGGACGATGTGCGCCGTGTGACCGACCGTGTCGGCGAACTCGGGCTGACCCCGCATCCTTCCAAGGGCGAATTTCGCACCATCATCGGCGCCATCGGGCAAAAGAATCCGCAGCTGAAGGACCAGCTCGAGCAGCTGCCGGGTGTCGACGAGGTGATGATCATCACCCAGCCTTACAAACTCGCATCGCGCGAGTTTCACGAGGCTGACACCATTCTCGACATCAAAGGTATTCGAATCGGTGGCCCGCACGTGAACATCCTCGCGGGGCCATGCGCCATCGAAAGTCGGGATGTACTGTTCGAAGTTGGTCGGGCTGTCAAAGAAGCCGGCGCTTCAATCCTGCGCGGCGGTGCGTTCAAACCGCGAAGCTCGCCCTACTCCTTCCAGGGAATGGGGAGAGAAGGGCTTGAGTTGTTGAAGGAAGCCGGTGACGAGCTGGGCATGCCCACCATCACCGAAGTCGTCGATCCTCGTGATGTCGAAATCGTCTCCCAGTACGCTGATATCTTTCAGATTGGCGCCCGCAACATGCAGAATTTCAATCTCCTCCTGGAGGTTGGTAAGACTGATAAAGTTGTCTTCATCAAGCGTGGACTTGCAGCTTCCATTACGGAGTTGCTGATGTCGGCCGAATATGTCCTCAGCCAAGGGAACCATCGCGTCATTCTTTGCGAACGCGGTATTCGGACATTTGCCGACGAGGTACGATTCACGCTGGACATTTCGGCTGTGCCTGTTCTCCAGGAACGTTCGCATCTGCCGGTCTTTGTGGATCCATCGCATGCGGCTGGAAAACGTGATCTTGTGCCCGCGCTGGCGCTGGCGGGAATCGCAGCCGGTGCCTCCGGGGCGATTGTCGAAGTGCATAGCTGCCCCGATCGAGCCATGTGCGACGGTCCACAGGCT
Source organism: Phycisphaerae bacterium (assembly GCA_049605375.1). Classification (GTDB taxonomy): domain Bacteria; phylum Planctomycetota; class Phycisphaerae; order UBA1845; family UBA1845; genus JADFOB01. Next base: position 1,195 of record JBMYUM010000585.1, read on the forward strand.
GTTCTGCCCAGCAATTTCAAACGACTGATGCAGCAGATCAAAGAGATTTCCGAAGTTGTCGGTCATCGCGTCACCCCATGGGGTCGCGAAACGGAACAGCCTAAACGGGTCGCCGAAGGTGGCTGGGGAAACTGACGCAGCGTGGCCGGGTCGCCGGATGACCGTTGGCGTTCGGTCATCGTCAAATGGGGACGCCATTGGCCCTGGTCGTCAGTCTTGATGGTCGTCAACGAAAATCGAGAACAGGAAAAAATGAGAAGCAGGGCAGGGAAGGTCGCGGAATGAGAAGAAAGCTCGTCGCCGGTAATTGGAAAATGAACGGAACCCTCGCTGGAGCGCGGGAACTCGTGGCCGGCATTTGCGAAGGCGTCAAGAGCGAAGCGGCCTCCGGCGGTGATGAGCAGCTGCCGGACGTTCTCATTTGCCCGCCGGCATACCTGCTGTTTCCCATGGCCAAAGCCGTCGACGGAACGCCCGTCGCGCTCGGCGCACAGAACTACGACAACATCGGTCGCCTGAACGGCAAGCCCGCCGCGATCGTGGCGATCTACCAGCTGCCCGGCTCGAACGCGATCGCCACCATGGAGGCGGCGCGCG
>JBMYUM010000586.1:0-1775 GCA_049605375.1 Phycisphaerae bacterium
GTGGACGTCGCATTGCGCGAATTCACGCAGTTTTCTGGATCACTTGAGCACGATGTGGATTCGAGAGAATCGCGTTCATGAAACCACCACCAACAACCGATCGTTGGCGACCGCTCATCTACCTTGGGACCTTGGTCTGGGGTGCATGTGTTGTGGTGGGGTTTGTGCTCCTGATCAAGTATGCCATTAAGCAAGGGCGTCCGGGCGAAGCGCAAGCGGCGGACGGTCAGCGCTCTCCTGTAACGCTGCACTTCTTTATCCATCCCCAGTGCCCGTGTACGGCAGCCAGTGTCGAACAACTGGACCGACTGATGAGCCATGTGGCTCGGAATACACGGGTGACGCTGTGGGGGCATGTGGCCACGCCGCGAGACTACGAATTTGATGCCTGGTCCGACACGAATACCGTGGAACGACTCGGTCGCATTCCGAACGCGACGCTGGTCAGCGATAAAGATGCGGTAACGGCCCAGGCGTACCAGGCGACAACGTCCGGTTTTCTTGTTGTCGTTCGTGACGGCCAACAGGTGTTTCGTGGCGGCCTGACAGCCTTGCGCGGACACGCGGGCGACTCGAACGCGTGGACCGCGGCGCTCTCGGCCTCGCTTGGTCAACGTACGGCGCTGGAATGGCCGGTATTCGGATGTTCCTTGATTGAAGAACGTCCTCCTTCGGAAGGGGGGCGGCGATGAACCCCCGACAGGTCGAATTCTACCGGCAAGATCAGCATGACGTCATCCACATGGCAAATCGGATGTTCGTCATTCTCTTGATTCTGCAGTGCATCGGTTTGATATTCGCTGCGGCGTTCATCACGCCTCGAACATGGATCGGAACCACGTCCTATGTGCATATGCACCTGTGGGCGGCCATCATCCTCGGCCCGATCCTGACAATCGGTCCTATTGTGCTGGTCTACCTGCAGCCAACCGCAACGCTGACCCGTCACGTCGTAGCGGCAGCGCAAGTGATGTACTCGGCGTTACTGATTCACATGACCGGCGGCCGTATTGAAACACACTTTCATGTATTCGGGTCGTTGGCGTTTCTCGCCTTCTATCGTGATCCCTGGGTGATTGTCAGTGCGTCAGGTTTGATTGCCGTGGATCATGCCGTGCGGGGAATTGTGGCACCGGAATCGGTCTTTGGTGTTTTCTCCAGTGGAAACTGGCGGTGGGTGGAGCATGCAGGCTGGGTCATATTTGAAGATCTGTTCCTGCTGATTTCCATTCATCGTGCCAATCGCATGACATGGGACAAAGCATCACTGAGTGTTGATTTGATGAAGCGGCACGAGCATGCCGAACGACTGGTTGCGGAACGTACCGTTGCCCTCGAAACGGCGCTCGAAAAAGCCGAGACGTCGAGTCGCGCAAAGAGTGACTTTCTGCGCAATATCAGCCATGAAGTTCGCACGCCTCTGAATGCGATCCTTGGATTTGCGGACCTGCTTGAATTTGATGCGCAGGAGGAAAACAAGGAGCTGCTTCAAGCCATCCAGCGCAACGGTACGAACCTGCTTTCGATGATGCGACAGGTGTTGGCCTTGTCTGAACTGGAATCGGGGAAGAGCGTGGCCAACAAGTCCATCGTCGATTTGCAGGTGCTGTGTGACCATCTTGTCAGGAAGCACCGGCCAAGTGCTGAAGCAAAGGAACTGTCGCTGACGATCGAGGATTCGTCGGTCTTTCCTAAAGAGTTGATGTCTGATCCGCAGCACATCGAGACCATTCTCGATCATCTCCTCCATAACGCGGTGAAGTTTACTGCGTTTG
>JBMYUM010000587.1:0-1768 GCA_049605375.1 Phycisphaerae bacterium
GGCACGATATTCGGCTGTGTAACTTCGTTGGGGACGACATCCTTGCGTTGCGCTGAACGCTTGGCTTCCGAGCGTTCTTCGTCGGGAAGGTTGATGTCCCAGGCGAGTCCGAGCCATTTCATCATGACGATGATGCAGTAGCTGGAATCAAATTGCCACCACCGCAGGCCGTGACGGGCTGATCGCGGGAACGCATGGTGGTTGTTATGCCAACCTTCTCCGAAAGCCAGAATGCCGAAAATAGCGTTGTTGCGACTGAGATCGGTCGTGCGGTAAGGGCGTGAACCCCACAGATGGCAGATGGAGTTGATGCTGAAGGTCACGTGATGAACGAGGAAAATACGAACCGCTCCACCCCATAGGAAACCAAGCAAAACGCCGGTCCAACTCTGGGTCAGCAGACCACCCGCAATGGTGGGGACGATCAAGCCGACGAGCATCCACAATCCAAATTGATCGCTTACCTTGCGGATATCGTGATCATCTTCGAAATCGCGGACGTATTTCGGAAAGTCGATCTTCGGATCAAGAAACATCCAACCGACGTGGGCGTGCCACCAACCCTTGAGAACACCCCACACGCCGCCACCATGGTGGTTGGGAGAGTGAGGATCGTCCTCACAGTCACTGTGCTGATGGTGCGATCGGTGCGTGGCAACCCAACGGAGCACGGGGCCCTGGATCGCGGTCGATCCCATGATCGCAAATACTTTGCGAAGGAATCGCGTCGTTTCGAACGAGCGGTGGGTGAACAACCGGTGATAGCCGATCGTAATGCCGAATCCGGAGATGGCGTACATTACCAGGAGGATGCCGATGTCAATTGGCGTCACGCCCCAGCCCCAGAAGCTGTAAATGGCCACGATCAGACCAATGAAAGGGATGATGACGACGGCCAGCGAGGCGATGTACTCGGTTCGCGGAATTGACAGTTTCGCAGCAGGGTCAGTTTGCATATATCTGGTTGAGCCTCTTATGGGTAGGGCCGGTTGAAGAGCGGAGAGTGCCGGTCGTCCTTCCACACGCTTCGCGAAAGACCATGCTCCCGGAAGGCCATGCCCCCGGAAGGCCATGCCCGCGGAAGACCACGGTGTGGGACGATCTACAAATGCAGGTGGCACACGCGTAGGCCGTTGTCAGACAATGACCAACATGTCAGACAACCACCACCGCCACTTTTATTCTTCTCTCGATTCGGCCCTTCGTGTTTTGGTTCTGGGCAAGCTTTCGTCCGCGCCTATTGGTCAGGCTGTTGCGCCGACCGGGAATCGTTTGCTCGCCCGCGAATCGAGCCTCACTGACCATTCCGTTCCGGGAAAGTTCGCTGTAAGGGCTATCGGCGGTCAGCCGGGTTTTCCCTTCGGAACAATCGTCCGTATGGATCCATCCGTGAAGATCGATACCAGCACGGAAGTATAGGTTGCTTTGTTGGGGCTGCCAAGCTGATGCAGGCACATGCGGCGATCCACGGATGATGGCGCGATACGGATCAGCACGTGCGTCAAGTCGGCATGTGGCACTTGGTGAATCGTATCAGGAAGCGTTGCGTTCCCGGCCTGGTGTTGTAACATGCTTGGCTCGACCTTGGGATGGCAATCGCGGTGGGTGTTGCCGCAGTTCATTCGCAAGTGCATGTCAAATATGATGTTAAATCAGCCGGAGTGGCGGAATTGGCAGACGCGCGGGATTCAAAATCCCGTTGGGGCAACTCAGTGAGGGTTCGAGTCCCTCCTCCGGCATCACCATGGCCTCGAATGAGGTCCTCCCT
>JBMYUM010000588.1:0-1755 GCA_049605375.1 Phycisphaerae bacterium
CCGGTGGCCGTGCCATCAACACCCCAAGGCAAAGGGCCCCCTAGGCATAGGGCACTATGAAACAGGGCGCAGACTGGGAAACAGGGCGCGGACTGGCGTCGTTCCTCGATGGATCATCGTAGTCCGATAAGAACGGCGAATTTGCCCTAAGGAATGAATAAGGTGCTGGTGGATGCTGATTCCGAACGCTTCGAAATCAGCGAGCAATCAACACGAACTTGTAACGAATGGTTCCCCACGGAAGCGCGTGGTGTTTCGCGGGGCATGGAACAAACCCAATACTGAGTAGAGCACCCGCATCGAGCGTCTTGCCCGGTGGGTGCCCGCGAGTCGGCAACGATGTCGGCACGCATAGTCAGAGAAAGACGTGGTCCCTTGTCAGACTCCCTACAAACGAATGACGACGCGCCGTTGGTTGATGAAAACACGTCAGATGAGGCGGCTCCGGCCGACGGCTCGGAGAGCATCGAAGTCGGTCACACCAAGAAGAAGATTGACAAGTATTTCCGCGCCATGGGTACCTATTCGGCGTCGGATATGCACATGAAATCCGATACGCCCTGCAAGTTCCGTATGAAGGGGTCGATTCGGAGTATCGATTCCAACCCGCTGTCGCATGCAAAAATTGAGCAGATGATGTTTGAGCTGCTCAACGATCGGCAGATCGAGCGCTACAAAGAGGAAGGCTCGCTCGACTTTGCGTATCAGTTGGGCAACGCTGACCGATTCCGTATCAACATTTTTCAGCAGCGCGGTAAAATGTCGGTTGCGGCTCGACGCGTGCCGAAGGAAATCCTCAGCTTCGACCAGCTTCACCTTCCCTCCAGTATCTCCTCACTGGCGAATCTGCATCAGGGTCTGGTTCTGTTTGCGGGTATCACGGGTAGCGGTAAGAGTACCAGCATCGCAGCACTCCTCGAGGAAATCAACAAGACCCGTGCCTGCCACATGGTGACGGTCGAGGACCCGATCGAGTTCCTTTACGAAGACAAGAAAGCCTTTATCAACCAGCGTGAGATCGGCTTGGACGTCAAGAACTTCAAAGACGCGCTGAAGTACCTGATGCGTCAGGACCCGGACGTCATCCTGATTGGTGAGTTGCGTGACGAAGAGACCTTCTCCGCCGCTGTCGCAGCCGCCGAAACCGGCCACCTTGTTTTCGGGACGATCCACGCCTCCAGCGCGTCGGCCACCATCGGTCGAATTCTCGAGCTCTTCCCCGAAGAGGCTCGTGCGATGATTCGTACTTCCCTGGTATTCAACCTGCAGGCCGTCGTCTGTCTGAAACTTGTTCCCGGTCTGAAGCCGGAAGTGCCCCGCCTGCCGACATGCGAGATCATGATCACCAACAGTACGATCCGGAAGATGATCGCCGAGGAGCGTGACAGCGAAATTGGCGCCGTCATCCGTAACTCTTACCATGAAGGCATGATTGACTTTACCGAGTCACTGCGTCAGCTTGTCGATGAGGAGTTCATTTCGGTGAAAACGGCCTACGCCGCCGCACCGAACCCTGACGAGCTGAAGATGCGGTTGAAGGGAATCTCGGTAAACAGCGGCGGAATCATCGGATAGTAGTTGGACTTGCCTCAGAGTGGGCACCGGAGCCACGTGAAACGCGGTTTGCAGGACTGAAAGGCGGCTTTTTCCGTCCAGGACGTCCCTGCCCGTGGATGCAGCGTCGGGTTGCTTCGACGGCTTAAAACGGACGACCACTCTTCTCGACTTCGTGTGACGCAGGCGTCTTTCATGGCT
>JBMYUM010000589.1:0-1744 GCA_049605375.1 Phycisphaerae bacterium
GGCGTGGGCTTAACGATGGCTGCGAATCTTGCACCGGCTGCGACCGTACAAGGAACTGTTCGTGAAGCTGCGGCCCCGCAAGCTCCTATTGAGGGAGCACGCGTCACGTTGTTCGACAATTCGTTGACGTTCTTTGCCGAGCAACGCACTAGTGCCGACGGATCTTACTCGTTTAAGGGAGTATCAGAAAGTGAATACCAGCTTGGTGCTGCCAAGTTGAGACGGGAGTACGTGGAGCAAACCGTCAACGTGATGGCCACAGGAGTTGTGCAAGACTTCGATCTTGGCGTTGAGACACATCAGGGCGAATGGAATGTCATCGGCACGACGGCACCCGAGTTTCTGGATGCAACGGACATTGCCGTGCTTCTTCCTTCCGGCAGCATCTTCTACTGTCATGACACGACCGACCCGATTCTGTTCGATCCGGTAACCGGGTCAAAGGCTTTCCCTCCCGGTTCACCCGATCCGCAAGGCTGTCAGAACGGAAGCCTTCTATCCAACGGGCAGGTCATCATGATGGGCGGTCAGAGCCCGGCTGATCCCGGCAACTTCACACAGGCCGTTCCCTGGGTCAAGACCTGGGCTTCCTCGCCATCCACGTGGACCCTTCTTCCAGACATGCAACACAAAGTCGGCAGATGGTACCCCAGCATGGCAAGACTCGCTGATGGGTCTTTCCTCGTCATGGGGGGCGGTACGTGTTGCCAGGCGATTCGTACTGACACATGTGAACGATATGATCTGGAGACCCAAACCTGGCAGTACACCGGTTCCATGTTGAATCCGACCGAGTTTTCGCCTACTGCACTGTTGCACACCGGCGAGGTGCTGGCCACCTGGTGGCCGCCGCAACTCTACAATCCCGAAAAGGGTACGTGGCGACTCACCGGCAACTTCAATCAACCGAACCGGTTTTGGCCCGGACACTCCGACCATTCTCTTGTCATACTCGATGATGGCCGAGCACTGGCCATCGGCGTTGTCAGCGGGCCTGATGGCAACAACGTAATGGGCGAAATCTATGATCCGATCAGGGAGACATGGAGCGTAACTTCCAATCCGGATCTGGTTCGATTCCAGACTGAGCTCGTGCAGCTTCCGGATGGCCGAATCTTCGTGGGCGGCGGCGAAACCGAGGCGGATCCGCCACCAGTCGACGACGTGCTGGGCATCGTACGCTGGACTGATCTTTACGATCCTGAAACGAATGAGTGGCGTCGAATGGAAGATATGATGTGGCACCGGGAGTATCACGCGGTGACGCTACTTGTTCCAGACGGGCGCGTTGTCACCACGGGAGGAACGCGAATCAAATTCCAGGTCGGACCTTCATCGGCAGATATTGAAGCATTCTCGCCACCTTGCCTGTTCCGAGGCGTTCGGCCGGAGATTGCCAGCATTTCGGCAACCGAACTCATTCGTGGTCAATCTCTAGAGCTGGAGATCACGCCGGCCACGGCGCTTACCAGCGTGGTTCTGCTCGGAACTCAGACAACGACGCACTGGGTGGACGGCGGTGTCCCCAGGCGTCTTGTGCTACCCGTCAAGCAAAACGGGACTGCCGCAAGTGTGACGCTTCCTTCAGATCCAAACGTGTTGCCTATTGGTCACTATATGATCTTCGCCATGGTGGATGATATTCCTTCGGTCGGGCGGATCGTCAATGTGGTCGAGGCCGGGGATCAACCGATACCGGCCGTTGGTACCTGGGGCCTATTATCGCTTGCACTTATTGTTCTAA
>JBMYUM010000590.1:0-1735 GCA_049605375.1 Phycisphaerae bacterium
TCGGCTTGCTGGATTCGAAGATAGAGAGGCTAGGAAACGGCTGCGTACGGGCGAATGTTGTTCACGAGCTTATCCAACGAAATGGGCTTCGACAGGTCAATGGGCAGGAACACACCGTGATTGTGCTCACTGGCAATAATCACCATGCGATCGTGCAGAACATCGTATCCACTCTCCTGCGGCTGGTGACCACAGACGAAGAAGTCGACGTCCAGCGCTTCTGAAAGTGCCTCCAGTGCGGCACTGGTGTGGTAACGCCCCCACACCAATTTGTGACCCGCCCCTCGCTCGGAAAGATCTTCGTCTGTCGGAACCCGACTGAAGACTGAAACATCAAATGCGGGAAGCTCAATCGGAGCCGGAAGAGAATGCGAGAAAAAGACGCGGTTCGGCGTTCGCCCACCCAGCGGCAAAGCCCGGATGAACTCATCAATAGCATCGAGAACGATCGACGACTCACTGCCGTAGCTCTGCTCCACGCCCTTGTCAAAATCGTGCGTCACAACACGACCGTTCTTCGAGATTTCCTGGCTGCGAAGCTGCGCAAGCTCGTGATTGCTTTGTAGAAAATGAATCTGATCTGGGAATTCACACTTCCAACGCGCCGCCTGTAACAGCAACTCGTGTGACGTATCGTGATCGGTAAGCGTCTGGACGTCCTCGTGGATCAACTCATGAAGGATGACATGTCGAGCTTGGTACTGCTCAAGGTTGCAGTACCTCTGAAGCTTCTGAAAATTCCGCCGGTGACCGTGCATGTCACCGGTCATCACGACCTGTCCGTAATTTGGGAATTCCAGAAGGGAGCCCCGGCGCAGAGGATCATCACGATTCAGGGCAGCGGCCTGCTGGTACAGATCGGCGGCCTCGCGAGCGCTGCATGGTGCGTGTTGATCTCCCATCTATTCACCTTCCTCCAGTTCGCCCTCCGGCTTCGCCTGCTGATCACGAAGGGACTGTAAGTGCTTTTGCCACAACGTTTTGACCACTGCCAGCCTGGCTAGTAACGCCGCCATGTCCGCCGGCCTTTCGCTCGGGGTCTCGTTGCAGCACTCCATCACTAGTGTAGACAGGGAGACTGGAATCTTATCGTTCAGCTCAATCGGAGCAAGCGGCGTGTCAGTCACCGTCAGCCGATTGCCCGCGTCAGGTCCGGTCCCGTGCAATACCGTTGGGTAGTTTTCCGACGTCAGCAACCAGTACATGGTCGCGCCGAGATTGTAGACGTCAGTTCGCTCATCGAGGCGCAAGCGACGGACCTGCTCAGGAGCGATGAAGTCGGGCGTACCCTGGATCCGATCCTTTTTATGTCCGATCGGACAGGATTGGCCGAAGTCGATGATCTTCATCGCACCCTTCTCGCCCAGGAGAATGTTGCTCGGCTTCAAATCGCTATGTACATAACCCGCCGCGTGCAACGCCTGCAAGCCCTTTGCCACCCGCTCAATGACCGTGAGAAACGTATTCAGACGGTTGGGCCTCGCCTCCTCCAGCGTCAGACCCTCGAAATACTCCATGACCAGCATCACTTCCCGTGTGGTCAAGAGCTTCCGTACGCGGTGAATTTCGTAGGTCTTACGAAGATACTTGTGGTCGATCGCCGAGCAGATCTCGTGCTCCGTTTCAACCTGCTCAATGAACCGATCGTCTTCGGCTGATTCCCGCACCACGACCTTGACCGCCGCCGGCTTCCCGGTCCGAAGATCCTTGGCAAGGAAAATCTTCGAACGCGCCC
>JBMYUM010000591.1:0-1714 GCA_049605375.1 Phycisphaerae bacterium
TTTACAAGAAGATGAAGGTTGGCGATCTGCTCCGGTTTTTTGCGGAACTGAAGGGGCGCCGGGATTTCGGTGTATTGGTTGATCGATGGCTGGATCGATTGCAGCTGTCTGATTGGAAGGACAAGAAGGTTGAGGCGCTCTCGAAAGGGATGGCGCAGAAGGTTCAGTTCATCGCTGCCGTCATTGCCGAACCTGAGCTTGTTGTGCTGGATGAGCCGTTCTCGGGATTGGACCCGGTCAATCTCGAGCTTCTTCGCAGTTGTGTTCAGGATCTGCGCCGCCAGGGGACGACCGTGATCTTCTCCACGCATGACATGGCACAGGCCGAGAAGATGTGTGACTTCATTTTCATGATCTACAAAGGAAACAAGGTTCTCGACGGGACCTTGGCCAGCATTCAGGATAACTATGGGCAAGACACGATTCGCGTGAGGCTCGATCGGCCGGATTACGCCCTGGATCAGCTTCCCGGTGTGGCTCGCGTGACTGATCAGGGGCGGTATCGCGAATTGAAGATTGCGGATGATGCAGATTCGCAGCAGATCCTGCAGTCGTTGATGGCGGTTGGACAGGTAGAGCAATTCGAAATCGCAAAGCCGTCATTGCATGACATCTTCGTTCGTATTGCCGGCCCCGAGTCCATGAACCCTTCACACGTTGAGGAGCCAGCCCATGCATAAGATATTTGTCGTAGCCATGCGGGAGTATATCGCTGCCGTTAAGACTAAAGCATTCGTGATCAGTATTGTCGTCATTCCCTTGTTCTATGTGGTGGGCTTCTCACTGCCGATGCTCTTGAAGGATCGAGTTGATGTCAGCGATAAGGTGGTGAAAGTTGTCGATCCTACGGGTGAGATTGCGCCACTGCTGAAACAACAGGCCGATACTAGAAACAGTGAACAAATTTTTGCACAAGACGACGCGGAGCGGCAGGTAAAGCCGAAGTTCCTGATAGAGCCTGTGGATCTCAATGGCAGTTCGCTTGACGACGAGATGATGTTGACGCTTTCGGATGAAGTGCGGGACGGGAAGTTGCTCGCCTTCATGGTTATTGCGCCGGATATTCTGTCTCGTGAGAGCGGCGACGGCGCGGTCCGGTACTACTCAAACCGTCCCACCTACGATGATTTCGTCAATTGGGCACGTGGCCCCATGACGCGATATGTGCAATCTCAGCGTCTTGCCAAGGCCGAACTCGACCCGAAGGTGGTTGCTGCTGCGACACGTCCGGTTCCACTGCGGAGTCTTGGCCTATTGAATCGCAGCGTTGATGGGAGCATCGAGAAGGCGAAAGAAACCAATCGCTTTGCCAACTTCATCATTCCGTTTGCGGTGCTCATGCTGATGTTCATGACCGTCATGGTCGGGGCAAGCCCACTGATGCAGACCGTTCTTGAAGAGAAGATGCAGCGTATCGCTGAGGTCCTGTTGGCCTCGGTGACGCCTTTTCAATTGATGTTGGGTAAACTGATCGGCATTGTCGGTGTATCGGTCACACTCTCGACGCTTTACCTGGCCGGAACGTATTTCGCCGTACGGCAGGCTGGATTCGCCGATCATCTTCCCAGCGACGTGGTCATCTGGTTTGTCGTATTCCAGATCCTGTCGGTTCTCATGTTCGGCTCGGGCTTCGCCGCTGTCGGAGCCGCTGTCACCGACTTGAAAGAGGCGCAGAGCCTGATCACGCCGTTGATGATGATTCCTGTGTTACCGA
>JBMYUM010000592.1:0-1694 GCA_049605375.1 Phycisphaerae bacterium
CTCGAAGGCCGTGCAGTGATTGGTTCATGATTGAGGAATCGTCGAATGTCGATAGCCAGTTCCGAAGCTGAACCATAGCGCCGTTCGCGGTCCTTCTCCATGGCTTTGGAAATGATGGTATCGACGTCACCCTGTAGTGTCGCATCATGCGTACTGGGTAGAGGTGGATCTACTTCACGAATGAGTCTGGCCGCTTCCGGCAGTGGCAATCCGGCAAGTTCCAACGGCACACGCCCCGTTAAAAGCTCATAGAGAATTACGCCGAGGGCATATACGTCGCAACGAGTATCTAATGCAGCCGATACCCCAGCGATCTGTTCGGGACTCATATACGTTAACGTGCCGACTACCTGCCCCACATCAGTGTGTAAGGTCACACTCTGGATATCGGGATCGATCATGCGGGCGATACCGAAGTCAAGAATCTTGGGTTGACCAATCGGGACGCGAGATATGCTGGATCTGGAAAGGCTGGTGTTGATCTCAGCGGCACTTGAATCGGACTCATCGACAACCAGAATGTTGTTGGGTTTGAGGTCCCGGTGGATGATTCCTTTCTGATGCGCATGGCTGACAGCGTCACATACGCGGGCTAACAGCTCAAGGCGATGCTCCAAAGTCAGCGTGCGTCGATCGGCATAGCTGTCAAGCGGTTCGCCATTGATATACTCCATCGCGAAGTACGGGTCACGGCGATTGTCATCGGTTGTGACGGCCGCTTCGTAAATATGAGCAATTCCCGGATGTTGTAGCTGACCGAGAACCTGAGCCTCGTGTTCGAATCGCTTGAGATACTGGCCATGTGCCATGCCAGGCTTAATGACCTTGACCGCCACACGGCGTTTGGGCTGATCTTGCTGTGCCTCGTAGACAGCCCCCATACCGCCGATGCCAATTTCGCGCAAAATTCGATAGGGGCCTATTTGCTCCGGCATCGGAGGATCTTCTATGGGTGAGGATTCGACTAGATTCTTCAGTGCTTCGCGACCAGCCTCGATGGCAGGATCCGCAAACAAGTCGGCTCGACTGGTATCATCCTCTGCGAGCAGGTTCTCGATCTCACGACGAAGAGACGGATCGTCCGCGGTGGCGGTGGCAAGGATGTCAGCTCGGGCTGCCGGTTCGGCGTTTATGCACTGCTCGAAAACCCTGCAGATTCGTTCGTATCTTTCCTGATCAACCACCGTTACTGCTCCCACCAAGGCGATTTCGAAGCCACGATCGTGCGATTCGCCAATCCAATTCTACAGTCCTCTTGGAAACGCCGGTCAATTCCGCGATATCCGCAATCGTCATACCAGCGAGAAATCGAAGCTCGACAACACGACCATGCCTTTGGTTGAGTGCGGTCAACTCGGAGATTGCATCATGCAGTTCGCATGGATCCAAATCGGTAGCGGAGGCTGATTCTTCTTCGGCCACGGAGAGAGTGACACGGGCGCCATCGCCACCTCGTTTGAGGCGTTTCCGGTCTCTTGCATGATTGGCCAGGACCTGACGCATAGCTGTCGCCGCGACGGCAAAAAAATGCCGTCGGTTGTGCCAACTCTGGCAATCCGTTTTGATGAGTCGGATGAATGCTTCATGTACCAAGGCCGTTGGTTGGAGCGTGTGGCCCGGGCGTTGTCCTTTGAAGAACGCGCCTGCTTTCGCGCGCAAATCATCGTAGACGAGGGGCAAGAGCGCCTCAGCCG
>JBMYUM010000593.1:0-1674 GCA_049605375.1 Phycisphaerae bacterium
CGGCCAGTTTCGGAACCGGAAGTTCACTGATGATGCACGACGGACGCGTCTACCTTCAACGATGCAACGAAGAATCATCCGGACTGCACGTGTTCCAGATCGATAGTGGCAAAAAGGTGTGGTCGGTCGACCCCAAAAGCTCAACGTCATGGAGTACGCCCTATCTCTGGCGCAATTCCAATCGCGAGGTCGTGGTGATCGGAGGTTCGGGTAGCCTTACGGGCTACCATCCAGCCAGTGGAGATAAGTTGTGGCGCATGAACGGCATCCCGGCATCGTTCACGTCGTCCCCGGTAGCGGACGGTGATCGACTGCTGTTTGGCACCAACAGCCCATTCACAGCAAGCGCCATGTACGCTCTTACATCCACCGCCGACGGCGATATTGAAGCCAATCCGAAGACGATAGAGAACGGGAAGGATCGCAGCGAGAGTATCGGCTGGTTCACAAGCAAAGCACCGATCGGTATGGCCTCACCAGTCGTCACCCACGGCCTGATGTACATCCCATCCGGCAGCGGAAAGTTGCGCGTCCTCGATTCAAAAACCGGCGAAGAGGTCTTTCGTGCACGACTTCCGCAGGGCAAAGAAATTGTAGCCTCCCCCTGGGCCGGTAATGGGAAGGTGTTCATTCTTGACGAGGATGGACGAACCTATGTGATTCAAACAGGGCGCGAATTCAAACTGCTCCACGTCAACCGCATAGAAGACACCTTCTGGTCAACGCCCGCTATCGCAGGAAAGGACCTACTGCTACGTGGTGTGGATGCCCTGTACTGTATTCGCGGAAAGTAACGACACACGTCACAACGCACGGTTGGCAAACGGCGACGCGTGTGTTGAGAGTCGATGGCCTGGAATGACGAAACCCCCGATCCGGCACATGATTCGTGACCGGAGTCGGGGGTGTCGCAGCTTGGAGAGCCATTTATAGTCAGGCGTCAACTAACGCCTTCTTATCAAACGGTTCCTACTCGGCATCTTCTTCGACAACGAGCAGGTCCTCGAACTTGTCGTAGAGTCCCGGGCTACGACGAGCGAGGTCGTCTTCATCGGCAAAGCGGCGGACAAGTTCGGAGTCACCGCTGCGGATCGTGACTTCGATCGCACCAGATTCGGTGATGGTGAAGCGATGCTTCGGCTTGGCTGCCTGCTGAACCATCGGCATGACATTCTTCAAATGACCGTGCAGCATGGCCGGCCAATCCTGGTCGCCGTCGCCCAGCTGCTCATGCCACTCTACCATGGCTTCTTCGTAAGCACCCTTCGCCTCTTCCATGGCTTCGGCATACGCTTCCTTTGCATCCATCAGATGTTCGTGAAGATCGTGCTTCCAGTTGAACATCTCTTCCACTTCTTCCAGTTCGACACTGAAATCGATGTTCGCAAGGCCTTCCATGCCGTCGATGTTCATTCCGATCACAACCGGCTTTCCTGATGCCGTATAGTGCTTGAAGGCTTCCGGGTCTTCGTCACGAAGCTGATCTTCGTCTTCATAGACTTCAACGTCTTCGTTGCCGTCTTCATCAATCCGCGTCACAGTGATCTCACCGCCATCTTCCTGCTGAATGCTGATGGATGAGTCATCGATCTTGATTTCGAGCTTGACGGTTTTCTGTTCGCCATCAACCCAAACCTGCGTCATGTTGCCGAACGAGCCGGGAAGATCGAGCTT
>JBMYUM010000594.1:0-1561 GCA_049605375.1 Phycisphaerae bacterium
AGTCCTGTTCGACGAACAAGGCCTGACGCCCATCAAGAAGACCAAGACCGGTCGGAGTACGGATGCCGAAACGCTGCAGACGCTGGCGGCGCAGGGGGGAAGCGAGATCCCGAAGCTGATCCTCGAGTACCGGGAAGTCAGCAAATTGAAGAGCACGTACGTCGATACATTGCCAAAGATGGTATGCGACGATACCAACCGGATTCACGCCTCCTTTCACCAGACTGGCGCGGTGACGGGGCGGTTGTCATCAAGTGATCCCAACCTTCAGAACATTCCTATTCGTACGGAAATGGGGCGACAGATTCGAGCGGCGTTCGTAGCCCAGCATGAGGGCGACGTCCTGCTGGTGGCGGACTATTCCCAGATCGAGCTGCGTTTGCTGGCTCACTTCTGTCAGGACGCGGCGCTCCTGGAGGCTTTCCAGTCCGGACAGGATATTCACCGAACGGTTGCCGCGCACGTCAACGGTGTCGGGCTTGATGAGGTTTCGTCGGCGCAGCGCAGTGCAGCGAAGGCGGTTAATTTCGGGATCATCTATGGGCAGACCGCATTCGGTCTGGCTCGAGCGCTCGATATTCCCGTCCCCGAAGCGAAGAGCTTCATTGACATGTACTTCATGCGCTATCCCGGCATTCGCCTGTTCATCGATGAATGTGTCGACAAGGCGAAGCAGACCGGCTATGCCGAGACGATACTTGGTCGTCGACGTCCCATTCCCGAGCTGAACTCAAGGAATCGTCAGACCGTCGGTTTCGGTGAACGCATTTCCGTCAATACGGTGGTGCAGGGATCGGCAGCTGATCTAATCAAGCGGGCCATGATCAACATTCACAGCGAGCTACGGAACGGTGACTACAATGCCCGACTCATCACGCAGGTGCATGACGAGCTGGTTTTTGAAGTCTCGGAAGATTCGGTCACCGAAGAGTCATCGATGGTTCGGCGCTTGATGGAGACGGCCATTCCGCTGACGGTGCCTTTGGTCGTCGATCTGGCCTGGGCCAAGAACTGGGCGGCGGGCAAGTAGGTTGATCGACGTGGCTGCGTTCGACACACATCCCGGTTCGGATCACTCATCCGATCGTGAACAAGCGCCGAATCTTGATGAGCAGCGTCCTGCGCTGGCCGGCAGCGGATTCCCCTGGTTGGCATACCATGGTGTCCTGCTTGTCGGCACCATTCACCTCGCATGCCTGCTGTGGATCATTCACCACGGGACGTTTCATCCCACAAAGTACACCTTAACCTGGCCTCGATCGGTGTCGGCGATGCCCGGCTGGTGGGCGTGGGGCGTGGCGACGATCATCGGTCTTGCGTTTGCCGTTCGGTCCATGCTCGTTGTTACTCACCGTTGGCGGCGTATGGCGTCGATCCCAAGCCAATCGAGGCTATCGGGTGCTTCCCTAATTTTGCCATGTATCCTGTTACTTGTTGCCGCACCATGGCTTGTACTGATCGGCGTCGACCAGGGTTTGTCGCACTTTCGTTTGATGTGGGCACTGGCGAGCATCCTCTTGTTCGCAATGGGATTTTCGCGGTTAGTTTTCCTGGCTGAATC
>JBMYUM010000595.1:0-1498 GCA_049605375.1 Phycisphaerae bacterium
GATACTCCCCGAAAGCGAACGTTTCACCTGTCCCTGACGAGAGTTTCTGACCCGGAGTTCCCCATGGATGTAAGATTCATAAATCCGTTTGTGAAGTCGATCTGCAATACATTCACCACGATGTGCGACCTCAATGTAACCGTCGGCAAGCCGCAACTCGTCACCGATGATGCATGCGACGCTGACATTTCTGCCATCATCGGATTCTCCGGAGACGCCGCGGGCAGTGTGATCGTGAAGTACAACTTCGATGTGGCCTGCAAGATCGCATCGTCGTTCGCCAAGGTCGAAATGGACCGGAATCATCCGGATTTGGTCGACGCACTCGGGGAACTCGCCAACATGATCGCCGGCGGAGCGAAAGCACAGTTCGAGGGATTGGACGTCGATATCTCACTGCCGAGTGTCGTGGTGGGCTCGCATCACCACTTCCCCGTCGCACGAAACGCCCAACGACTCATTCTTCCCTGCCAGACAGCAATCGGTACGTTTGAGACGCACGTCGCCATGATCCTCACGAAAGTCGAAGCCAATACACCAGCGGCTGCTTCAGGAGCCTCATTGTGAAAATTCTACTGGTCGATGACTCGCGAACGATTCGCAGCATCCAGAAAAACGTCCTGTCGCAACTCGGTTACAACGAAATCGACGAGGCCGAGGATGGCGTCCAGGCACTGACCCGATTTCACCAGGAACGCCCGGATCTCATGCTTGTGGACTGGAACATGCCCAATATGGACGGCATTACACTGGTGCGGAAGATTCGCGAGATCGACAAGAAGATCCCAATGATGATGTGCACCACCGAAGCAGAAAAATCGCGCGTGCTTGAAGCGATCAAGGCTGGCGTGAACAACTACATCGTAAAGCCGTTCACAGCAGAATCATTGCAGGAAAAAATCACGCAGACGCTCGCCAAAGCCCAAGCCTCGAACGCCTGATCACGATGCCACGGCTGAATTCCTCGGATGGGACGAACAGAAGGCCCCCTCCAGCCGGAACACCAAGCCAAGCCCTATGTCACGGAAGAGAATCTAATGAGGCGTGGGTGCCCGATCCTCGGCATCCATGTTCTCACGCGAAATGCGCTGCGCAGAGCCATCGACAGGAAGTCCAGTCGCTGAATCAACGTTCGGTGGCGAGTCATCAAGCCGTAACTTCATAACACGGCCTACTTTAAACTTCACCGTACGCTTGGATGGAACACGGACCTTATCCATCGTCTTCGGATTCTGCGCAACTCGCTCGGCACGAATCTTGCTTTCAAAGACGCCAAAATCACGAAACTCAAGCCGGTTCCCATTCGCCAGCTCTTCAATGATCGAATCGAGGAAAGACTGAATGATCTTCTTCGTTAAGACGCGCTTGCAACCGTGCTCATCCGCGATTCGATCAATGAGTTCTTTCTTCGTGACCGTTGCCATACCCATACCTCATTCATATGAAACCGCAGAAATTGCAACTCGGGCAATACCCCAGGCAATGGACCTGCGCTAGT
>JBMYUM010000596.1:0-1494 GCA_049605375.1 Phycisphaerae bacterium
ATACGACCGTCTAGACGTTCAAACTGTGAAGACTATTCGCAGTTGGGCTTGGAATTCCGGCTGACAGGTTTAGTTGTCGCCGTCGTTCTTTTTGTCGACCGGCTTTGCTGGACGCGAATTCTTGTTCGTGACCTTCTTGGCGGGAACCTTGTCTTGTTCTTTCGCCGCATCCGGCTTGTTCTTGTCGGCATCGCCTTCGGTGGTCTTGTTGATCTCGTTGTAGCGAGCAAGTTGCGTGCTTGTCAGAAGTCCGCGCAGTCGGCCTTCCATCTCCTTCGTGATTTCATAGAAGGGGCGGAGCAAGTCGCGCTGTTTCTGTTCTGCAGACTTTCGAGCCTTGATATCCCGTGCGGCAATCGCATCGCTGATTTCACGATCGACCTGACGGAACTCCATGCGTTTGGAATCCTGGTAGCTCTTCGCCTTGGTTCGGAACTCAGCAAGGATTGAGAGCGCGGCATTCATCTGTCCGTCGTCGAGGCTGTATTCCTTGATGAACTGCTCGACGATGCTGGTCAGAATATCCGGATCAAGGGTCTTGATGACCGGATTGCTCTTGATTGTATCTGCGATGGGTGGTTCGACCGGCTTCTTCGGACCACTGGTGATCCGCCGCGGCGTAGGGAAGATCTGTTGTCCCGGATTTCCCGACTCCCACTGGTCTAGATTGCTCCCGATGTGGTCAAACGTCTTTCGCATCTCACGCATGTCGAAATCATGAACACGCTTCTGGTCATCGGTGAGAATTTCGCGCCATTCATTGTTGGCTTCAAAGATCGCCTTCTGGGCGAGTTCGACAATCGGCTTGATGTCCTTCGCAAATCGCTCAGCCTCGGTTGCATCGGATGGGGGCTTGGTACCCATGCCGTATGAGATCATGCTGCGGATGGCCGGCCATACTTCGGCTTCGTGGTCAATCAGGAAGCGACGGACTTCACGCTTCATCAACTCGTCTGTCTGACGAAGCTGGATGTCGTTCAGTGAATACCGCTTGCCAATGTTCTTGACGGCTTGCGTCATGATGGCCTCGACGGTTGCAGACGAACGCTGGAATTCGGGAGGGGCCGATTCCTTCAGCGCCTGCGCCCACGTAGTGGACGCGGTCAGTGCTGCACAAACCACGGCCAAGCCTGAAATGAATCGTCCGACTTGTGTTCGACCCGCACGGCCTCCGGCCGATTGCGATGCACTTTGTGGATTGGTGATCATAGACGTCTTTTGCCTTGATAAAGAGTAGTCATTCATTGCTTCACGTGTTCCGTGGCCTGTTCGTTTCCAGGCCTGTTCGTTTCCAGGGCCTGTTCGTTTCCGTGGCCAGTAGATTTTCGTGGCCTTTCCGTTGCGCCAGGCGATTGACCCGACCGGCAGGACGGGGGGCAAATCCGGCGTCGCCACCTGCCTCAACTTTGAGAAGGCAACGACCTTTGGCGAACGCATTCGTACGGTGCATTTTCTGATCGCAGTTCCTGATTACGCCCTTCCCGAGAGGGTTAT
>JBMYUM010000597.1:0-1388 GCA_049605375.1 Phycisphaerae bacterium
GCACGTCATGCCAGGGAACGGGATGCCCTACGCTTGGTGTGGGGTGCACCGACACCTACAGTGCGAGCTTGAACGCGACCCAGTCGCTTCTCGGCCCCCGGTCGGAAGTGAATCCCTGGACGGGTGACTTTGTGTTCGAGGGTTCGCATCTCGATTCCACGCACAGCCACAGTCCGATCGACCATCGCATTCTGATGCATGATTCGGATCTCAATCCAGCCGATCATCCCGAAGCCACCTATTTCGCGGAAGGCTACTATGTCTGTCCCGATGATGTCGACGTCAGCAACAATTTCGCCCACAAAACGGTCACCTTTTCCGGCAATCCCGGGGGCGAGTGGGACATTGGCATGTCGGGCGCAGCGGAAGCACCGCTGATCGGTCCGGCGATCACGAGTTGGCCCGGTGCAACGTTCACGCTCATCGCGCAGGAATTACCGGTGCAGGAATTTGCATCACCGGACGGTCGCTGCCTGCTGGCCGCCAAAGCGACGCCGCTTGATGATACCTGGTGGCATTACGAATACGCACTCTACAACATCGACATGGATCGCAAGGTCGGAGGGTTCGCCATCCCTTTGCCGGACGATGCGGAAGTGGCCGACGTTGGTTTCCACTATCCGTTTGTGTTTGGCGAACCCTACGGCAACACCGAATGGGCATGGGAAAGGGCGGATGGTGCGATTCGCTGGGAAACAGAGGACAATCCCTGCCGATGGGGCACACTCTATAACTTCCGATTCGCCGCCAATGTGCCGCCGTCAGAAACGACGGTCACGCTGGGCCACTTTGATCCGGGCATACCGGAATCCGTGACGGGGACGACGGTTGGTCCTCGGGCGATGAGTTGGCCTGCGCCGATGTTTGAAGGACCCGCAAAGAACCGCTACCTGTCGTTTCGTCCTGGTTCGATCGACGGAGAGCTGTCGACCGTACAGGCCCTCCGGTTACGGGCCCAGGCATTCCCTGCCTTCACACGGTGGGTTTCGCCACCCGATGAAAACGGTATATGCCGCCTGAGCTGTGATCCTGTTTATGCTGACTTTGGTCAGAAGATCATTCACATCGCCGACGAAGATGTCCGTCCCGGTATCACCTATGAACTGCAGGGTGTGCCGGAGACTTCAGGGCCGGTGTCGGAATCTGATTTCTCTGCACCGGCCGTGCTCCTGACCGCGGATCTTCCGGGGGATGTCGTGAGTCTGTACCGCAAAGGTCGAGGCTGGCTGGAGCCGGATGGTCGCGTTGACTTCCGGGACATCTTAGCCATTCTTCACGGCTACAACGGGTGGCGCATGGCACCAGACATAGAACGCATCGATATTGCCGAAGGCGTTCCCGACTTGACCATCACACTCGCGGATCTCGAAGCTGCGGTCATGGGCTTT
>JBMYUM010000598.1:0-1386 GCA_049605375.1 Phycisphaerae bacterium
ATGTGGAAGGCCTTTCATGAACTGCAGGCGCTGGGTTGGCTTCGTGAATCCCGTTTCCCGCGGATGGTATCGGTCCAGAGCAGTGGTTGTGCGCCGATTGCACGTGCGTTCGATGCGAATGAGCGGTTTGCAACGCCGTGGCAGAATGCGCATACGTGTGCGACAGGTTTGCGTGTTCCTGTTGCCGTTGGCGACTTCATGATTCTCGATGCGGTTCGAGAGAGTGGCGGTGCAGCGCTGGCTGTTGACGAGGATTTGATTGAGCCGACGACGCAGCGGGCCATTTCATTGGAGGGCATGTCGTTTTGTCCGGAGGCGGGTGCCTGTCTGCTGGCATTGTCGCAGTTGTTATCGGATGGACGAGTCAGCCCCGAAGATAACGTCGTGATTTTCAATACTGGTGCTGCTTCCAAGTATTATCCATCGGCACCCCCTTCACTTCCACGGATCGCTGATCCTCATTCCGTCGATTTTCGATGGCTGGAGGGGATGTCGTAGATCGTAACGGCGTCAGAGGAAGGTACACACTTGCGTGTACTGAGATACCTCTGGCGCTACTGGAGCCTACGTTTCAGCGGAACAGGTCCGATCATTCCGGCTTATCCCAAGCATATTCGTTTGAGCCTTGCGGCAGGCGATTATCCAGTTCTCTTTTTCGGGTCACAAATCGTACGGTTAGGTGTACGTAATTTTGACACGATGCCCTAGCAACACGTTCACGTGGCTGGCCACCCATGCGCTCGAAAGGACGACTTGGTGTACCGGAAACGAAATAGCTTACTCCCCGCGAATCGTCGACGAGGTGTGACGGCGGTGCTTACGTTGGTGATGATGGTGGTCCTTCTTGGTTTTGCATCGTTGACCATTGACGTTGGCATCATGTACCACGCGCGAAGCGAGTTGCAAGACGCAGCGGACGCTGCGGCCATGGCGGCGGCCAATGCTCATGGTGTTGAATGTGCTGACGAGGATCCGGAAGAATACAGCAACGGATGTCATAGCCGGCTCTATGCTGTTGCGCAACGCGTTGCCATGGCGAATCACTCGGAGGGCGTTGTACTCCCACCTGAAGGTCTTGTGGCTGGTCATTGGGACGAAGATACCCAGGCTTTTGCGGCCTGGGGGACGCCCGTCAATGCGTTCCGTGCGGGTACGTTCCAGACATCTTCGAATGGCAATCCTGTGCAGCTCACGTTTGCGGCTATATTCGGCCATAACGAGACGGATGTTCGAAGTACTGGGGCTGCGATTGCGTTCATTCCCAGCAGCGAGCCTGGTGTCGGAGGGCGTTTCCTGCTGGACGATGAGATGTTCGATTCTGATGTCCCCGAGATTGAAGATCTAGCGGATTCGCTTGGTGTGTCGCCGGATGACATGATCACCGAT
>JBMYUM010000599.1:0-1362 GCA_049605375.1 Phycisphaerae bacterium
AAGAGAAGCCATGTTCCTCGGCATGGCGACCGACACGGGGTGGTTCCGATTCTCAAACACCAACGCCGAACTCCTGCAGACTGTCGCCGACCTCGTTCGTGACGGCGTTGACCCCCATCTCGTCCACCAGGGGCTCTTTCAGCACGACCGCGCCGCACGCATCCGACTGCTGGGACGCGCCATCAACTCGCTTGAACTGATGGAACAGGAACGACTGGCCTGCATGACGCTGACACCCGAAGACTACAAGGCATGCAACGCAGATGCCGGCGATACCGAGAACATCGTCAATGAACCACTGAAGATCGGAACCGTCAGTGCGTCCGTCATTCTCGTCGATCGAGGCGAAGGGCTGATCCGATGCAGCTTCCGCAGCAAACCGCCGGAAAAAGAAGGACAGCCCGATCTCGATGTCTCGGCCGTTGCCTTCAGCCTCGGCGGTGGAGGGCATCGACGCGCAGCCGCGGCACGCATCCCCGGCGAAATGGCTTCCGTCAAACCGCGTGTGCTCGATGCACTG
Source organism: Phycisphaerae bacterium (assembly GCA_049605375.1). Lineage (GTDB taxonomy): Bacteria > Planctomycetota > Phycisphaerae > UBA1845 > UBA1845 > JADFOB01. Next base: position 521 of record JBMYUM010000599.1, read on the forward strand.
CGGAAAATCATGTGATGCCGGACCGACCTGCACGGCTGGTGGTCGGCCGACTACTTCGACGATAGAATGAGAGGTCAGTCAACACAGGATCAGGACAGGAAGAGGTTTCATCCATGGCCAAGAAAACCGAACGGCAACAGACTTCCCTCGAAACCGTCGAACCACTGGGACGGCGGGTTCTGATTCGAAAGGACGAAGACAAGAAAGTCACCAAGGGTGGCATTGAGTTACCGGATTCGATTGAAATCCCCACAATCACAGGGCGTATTGTCTCCGTTTCAACCCAGCTCGAGAACGACGAAGACTTCGTCATTCGTCAGTACGACAAAGTGCTCTTCAATCCCAAGAACGCCATCCCCGTGGAGTTCGAAGCGGACAATTGCCTCTATGTCGTACCAATCGAAGACGTTGTTGCGATCTTCCGTAAGCAACAGTAACCGGCATCACCTGATACATGATTCACCTGCCGTCACAAGCGCTCATAGGCGTCATTCATCTACCGCCGCTGCCGGGAAGTCCACAGCACCAGTTCCCGATGGAAGACATCCTCGAACGAGCGTTGACCGACGCGCACGCTCTCAAGCATGCCGGCTTCGACGGCGCAATCATCGAAAACTACGGTGATGCCCCGTTTATGCCGGAAAGCGTACCGAGAGTGACGGTGTCCTGCATGAGCGTCATCGCCGATGCGGTTAGGAATACGACCGGCCTGAGAATCGGAATCAACGTACTTCGAAACGACGCCGAAAGCGCGCTCGCCGTCGCCGTCGCCAGCGCTATCGCCATCACCCGTGGAGTCGCCGTCCCCAGCTGAGTCGCCATCTCCGGTCGAGCCCGTCTCG
>JBMYUM010000600.1:0-1352 GCA_049605375.1 Phycisphaerae bacterium
TTGTGATGCTCTTTCTGCTTTCGGATATACGCAAGCGTCTTCTGTTCCATGGACCGACTGACACTGAACGCTGCGTATCCAGATTGCCACGCAAACCGACGGTCATGGGATCTTCTTGCCCAACGACTGCTATTGCACTTGAGGAGGCGCACCAAAGTCGAAATGACGGTTTGGGGCGAAAGCCCCAGAAGCATGTGCACATGATCGGCGACGCCATTCACGGCCATCATCCGCGTGTCGTTTTGCCGGGCAATCCCACCAAGGTAGGAATGCAACTTCGATTCAAAAGCCGGAGCGATGGAACGACGGCGATCCTTTGTCGAGAAAATGAGGTGAATGCGTAGGTGCGCGTGGTATTGGGCCATACAGAATTCTCCTGATGACCCCTTGGTTGGTTGTGTCGCCCGCCTTCGGCGGGCTTATTACGCATAATGGCATCGTACCCCAGGCTCGCGCCTGGGGCTACTCTCAGGCGCCCAGCCTCAAGGGCTGGGCTGAATTACACGATGGCTGGGATGAACCACACGCTGGCTGGGATGAACAGCGCGCGAGTTGGCCTAAACAACACACCATACCGATGCATCGAACGACAGCGTGTATCAAGTGTTCGCTCTGGTCATCCCCGCCCGCCAGGACGCATACATCGACGTCGAACCCGCGTCGGATCAATAAGGATTGGGATTGGGGCCGTGCTTCCATTCATTGAACAAGCCGCAGCATTCGTCGCGAAGGACCCGCGGGAAAATCTTCACCGAACTTCCACCGTCGGTATAGACCTTCTCAGTCGCCAGCGCAAGCTCGTTGAATTCAGCCTGTTGCGCGTCCTCGATACTGGCGCCGTAGACAACGCCATCAAGGCGTGCCCAGTGGATGGCGGCCGCGCACATCGGGCATGGTTCACACGTTGATGCGATGATGTGCCCGGTCAGGTTTGACGTTCCCAGTTTCGTGCAGGCGGCTCGAATCGCCGTCACTTCGGCGTGGGCGGTTGCATCCGTCGTCTCTCGCACGCGATTATGTTCGGCGACAACAATATTGCCGGATCGATCAGCAATGACGGCTCCGAAGGGGCTTTGCCCAGCGGCAATGCCGTGCCGGCAGATGTCGACCGCCGCGTGCATGAGGTTGACATGCATGGCCGTTTGATCAGATGTAGACGTACTTTCGCTCATGAATGATGCTCCTGAGTTTCTGGCCAGAATAGGGATTGGTGCCGAATATTCAACAATCCACTGACTGATTCCACCGGCTTCTTCTTGGGAACCTCGATCCATTTGGCGGGAATATCAGGGGATGGCGAGATGTTGAGGGAGTGAGATAGAATTCGTACGATGCGGCAACGAAAGCGGCTT
>JBMYUM010000601.1:0-1337 GCA_049605375.1 Phycisphaerae bacterium
GTTATCAACATTGACTGCGAATGAGCAAGTATTCACAGCGGAGAGTCCACTTGATACCCATCGTCTTGGCGAAGCACTCGGTCGTGCACTGGCACCAGGGCTTGTCATCGCATTGACAGGGCAGCTTGGTGCAGGGAAGACTCATTTCACCAAGGGGGTGACGTCAGGCAACGGGTTAACCGACACGCGGAAAGTAACCAGTCCCACGTTTACGTTGGTTCATCACTACAATGGCGAAGTCCCTGTGACGCACCTCGACGTCTATCGACTCGGTGATCCGGAAGAGTTGGTGCTTCTTGGGTTCGAGGAGTTCGTCCACGGCGAGGGAGCAACCATTGTCGAATGGGCTGACCGCGTTCGAGAGGTTATGCCCGATGACGCTCTTTGGATCGATATTCGCATCACTGGCGGGGAACAGCGATCCTTCCATGTGCTTGCGACTGGCGCGTTGTCGTCAAGTTCACTTGAAAACTGGCATGGTGGTATCGTGCGAGAATCCGTCGATAGATCTTCGTCGTGATGAAGCCTAGACGGCTCCGACGGGGACGAGGCCTGCACTTGATGTTTCGGCATTTTGCGAACCGTGGTACGCACGCACAACACGCAGGTCCTGCTCTGCCGACAGATTGATCAGCCGACCGGTTGAGCGCCCATGCTTGTCGACCTGTTCCACGACCGGTCTTGTATGTGCGCCGGGAATGGCACGAACGACCTCAGCGAACGAACCATTATTCAATTCGACCGTGCTTCCCACCGGAAATAATCCAACGGTATCGAGAAACAACCTGGCCATGGTGCGATCGTAGCGACCAATGCAGGTGAGAATCTCGCGGGCTGCTTCGTACGGGCGGTAGGCTGGCCTGTACGGACGGTCGTGTGTCATCGCCGAAAAGGTGTCGGCGATATTGACGATCTTCGCGTATGGGTGAATACGCGATTCCTCTTGCCTGCGGGGAAAACCGGAGCCGTCGGAACGTTCGTGCGACTGGTACAGTATGAGACCGGTGGTCAGTGGCGAAATGTCAATGCGTGAGAGCCATTCGATAGCATAGAGTGGATGGCGATTGACTTCCGCGCGTTCTTCTGTTGTTAATGGGCGTGGGGCGAATCGTATATCTTCCGGCACGCGCAGCATACCGATGTCCTGCAGCAGACTTCCGAAACCAATTTCGAGAATCTTGTCTTGCCCGAATCCCGCCTGTGTCGCCATGGACATGCTCAATAGAGCAACATCAAGGCTGTGGCCAAACAGATAATCATCAGCCGAGTTGTGAAGGCTGACGATCAGCGGGAGTAGATCGACGTCCATGGTTGCACGATGGACAAACCCCTTCAGC
>JBMYUM010000602.1:0-1325 GCA_049605375.1 Phycisphaerae bacterium
TTCCTCTACCTGGACAAGCGCCGGCACTTTCGAGCATTCTTCTGCACAAACTGTCGCTACGATCTGACGGGGAATGAGTCAGGCCGTTGCCCCGAGTGCGGCACCAACATCGGTGGCATGTATGCCGCACACCCGGATGCGTAAGCGAATGGCAGTCGTCGTTTCCCGTAAACAAAAAAAGCCCCGCACGAAGCGGGGCTGGTTGCGTGTCAATCCAAGCTGAAACAGGAGGGCTTATTCGTCGTCCTGCTCACGTGCGATCTCTTCCTCAAAGCCGATCTCTTCGAGGATGTCTTTACCGCGGAAAATGATGCTGCGGTCGGTATCGTCCAGATGCTCCAACGCACAGTAGGACTTCTGGAGCAGTCCGCCCTTGTATCCACCGCGTTTCAGATACATGAATTCCTTGTGGGCATGATCGTACATGGTGGGATTCCCGAGTTCACGGCCACCCTGATCGAAGACGACCAGATCTTTGTAGCTTCGGAACGGCCATTCTTCCAGATAGCCCATGTCTTTGGAACGGTATGTTCCGAGGCGGAGGATGTTGCATGTCGCCTCAAGGAACGCATCACCGTAGACCTCACGCATGCGAAGATAATGAGCGGCAACGTCGCGACGAATGTACACCAGCTCATCTTCCGACAGATCGTAAATTCGTCGATGGCCGAACGCCTGCGCCGGCGGTGAGGCCGCCAAGTAATTGTGAGCGTATTCATCAGGAACCAGCAGTTCGCCCAACTCGTCGAGAATTTCAACCAGGCGTCGCAATGCGAATCGCTTGGGGCTGTTCTCCAACGCAACGCGAATGCGGTCCGGATCGTTCCATTGCGTCATGTTTCGCAATGCCTGATTCGGCGCGTCAAAGAAGTGTTCGTCATACTCGAGAAGCGAACGCACCTCGATCATGAATCGGCCACCGTAGTTTGTCGCCAAGGAGTCACTTGCACCGGGCGAATCAGCAATGATCTTGCGGATGAGCAACATGCGACTCATACCGACCTCAAAAATATCGCGTGGCACGGTGCCAGGGAATCGTTGAGGATTGAGGAACGAGAATGCCTTGCGGACTTTTCGTCGGTCAAGAATCTCGAACATCAGGCCAGTCCGCAATTTCGCAAGGCGCTCCAGCGGATGCTCGGAACTTGACAGGAATGGCAAGTCCACATCAAACGACGGCTCGCGGTTGATCGGAAGTTCGAAGTATCCGACAAATCGCCCCTCATTCCCATCCGCTTCTTCACGCTGGGTGGTGGGGAAACGAGCACGGATGACAAGGTGTGTCATCGTCTTGTCTTCGTTTTTCTGCTCCCCTTTCGGAAGGC
>JBMYUM010000603.1:0-1223 GCA_049605375.1 Phycisphaerae bacterium
CTTTGCGTCGTTGTCCGGGCTCGTCGACAAGCACGGCGTGGATGGTGTGGTGAATGGTGTAGCGGACTTCTCGCGCGACACGGGCGATGCCCTTCGTCGCCCGCAGACGGGACGCATTCGCAACTACGTGCTCTTTGCAACGGGCGCGGCAGCGATTGTCTTTGTACTGCTGATCGTTTTCGGCCTGGACTCGAGCACGCCGCCGGCGACGACGGCTGAGTCCAGCGAAGTCCTCAGTGCAAGCATGGCACCGTAGGACGACCGCATGCGCGGCTGCCGCTTGGCAGCCCGGCAAAATTCGAAAGCCACGGCCGGTATCGTAGCCGGTGTGTGCTCTGATATTTGCGTTGTCAGATCCGGCAAGGGGTCGGTCTGACGAGAGACGTTTTCTGGATTGGCGCAATAGTCATGGACCTTCTCCTAACGATTATCGTCTTCCTGCCGATGGCAGGTGGCATCCTGTGTTTGCTCGCTCCGAAGAGTCAGGTCAAGACCATCGCAGTCTTGACGACGGCGGCGACGTTCATCATCTCGCTTTGGCTCTTCCGCACGTTCTATGCGGATTCGGTCGAGGCGAGCCAGGCGATTGCCGGTGCGAGTTACGGCAACCTGCACCATGTGATCCAGGTGGATTGGATATCCGGCGAGAATTTCAAGATCGAGTACTTCCTCGGGATTGATGGTCTGAGCTTCCCGCTGGTGATTCTGACCACGCTGGTGTCATTCCTGGCCTGCCTGGCAAGTTGGAACTTCGAGTCGTGGAAGGTCAACAAGGGCATCAAAGCCTACTTCTTCCTCTTCCTGATGTTGCAAACCGGTATGTTGGGCGTGTTTGTGGCGTTGGACTTCTTCCTCTTCTACATATTCTGGGAAGTGATGCTCTTACCGATGTACTTCCTCATCGGTGTATGGGGCGGTGCGAGAAAAGAGTATGCCGCGATCAAGTTCTTCCTGTTCACGCTTGCCGGCTCGGTTCTCATGCTGGTGGCGCTCGTCGCGATTGCGTTCCCGATGGCCGGCCAGATCGCGAGCCTGACGGGCATCTACATCATACTAACGCAAGGATATGTGCTGGCGTCGCTGATGCTGCGCCTCGTCGCTGCCCAGATGCGCATCGCGGAAAGCCCCCTCCCCCCCGGATGGGTACTCATCGGAAGTTTCGCGCTATTGGCCCTGGTCGGGTCACTGCTGCTCATGCTACCGGCGGCCGTCGAACCGGAATT
>JBMYUM010000604.1:0-774 GCA_049605375.1 Phycisphaerae bacterium
CACCTTCGTTGACCGTCTGATCGGCACCGGCGCTTGCGTTCGGCGCATCGTTGTCAGCGTTCACGGTGATCGAAACCGTGTCGTAGCTGGTGGTCGTGCCGTCTGAGACCGCGACCTGGAACGTCAACGTAGAGTTCGACACACCTTCCGGTGCGGTGAATGTTGGCTGTGACGCACCGGTGTCGCTCAACGTGACCGAAGTTCCGCCGGTCTGGGTCCAGGTGTAGGTGAGACCTTCACCTTCCGGATCCGACGACCCCGATGCGTCGAGCGTGACACCGGCACCTTCGTTGACCGTCTGATCGGCACCTGCGCTGGCGTTCGGCGCATCGTTGTCGGCGTTCACGGTGATCGAAACCGTGTCGTAGCTGGTGGTCGTGCCGTCTGAGACTGCGACCTGGAACGTCAACGTCGAGTTCGACACACCTTCCGGCGCGGTAAAGGTTGGTTGCGACGCACCGGTGTCGCTCAACGTGACCGATGTTCCGCCGGTCTGCGTCCAGGTGTAGGTGAGACCTTCGCCTTCCGGATCGGACGACCCCGATGCGTCGAGCGTGACACCGGTTCCTTCATTCACCGTCTGGTCCGCGCCGGCGCTGGCGTTCGGTCCGTCGTTATCGGCGTTGACCGTAATTGTAACGGAATCATAGCTGGTGGTCGTACCATCTGAGACGGCCACCTGGAAAGTCAGCGTGCTGTTTGTCAGACCTTCCGGTGCGGTGAAACTCGGCTGCGAGGCGCTGGTGTCGCTCAACGTGACACTGGTTCCCCCTG
>JBMYUM010000605.1:0-682 GCA_049605375.1 Phycisphaerae bacterium
TATCGAAACGCCTGAAGATATCGCTGCACTCTTCGGCTCCCCGGGCTCGCCGTTTTCCAATGGAACTCCCGGCATGCACGTGGTGTTGATCGTGCAGGATTTGCGTGACAATGGCGATACGACCGTTTGGTATGTCGACGAAGGTGATGAGAATGGCACCGTCTCATCGGGGGAATGCGTGCGTGTTTGCACAATGCAGGGTTACAACGGTCCGTTCACGAACGCGAACATCGCAAACTAGTGCCACTACCTCAAGGGTGGTGTGAGTTTCCCAGGTGGGTGCCATGCCCAAGTCCGAATCGTGTAACGATGAGGCGCGGGCATGATCCCTGCCAATCGAACGACTCCCAGCATAGGGTGGCATGCTTACCGAACACCGAAGGTGGGCGCAAGCATGTAATACCATGGACCCCGGTTTCAGGGTGCCATGCTTGGATCCGCGATCCAAGCATGCGCTCCCATGTGCGTCTCAACTATGGCAATTCCAAGCCGGATAAATCACCGTTCTTACTCTTGAGTTCTTCGAGGTAGATGTTGAATCGTTCCGTCAGGGCGGAAACGGACTTGCTTAGCTCGGAGGCTTCTTTCTTCAACGCCTCGGCTTCTTTGCCAAGAGCATCGGAAATCGACATCCCCTTGAGCTTCTCACCAAGTTTCTTAGCGTCTTCCTCTTTCACAAGGA
>JBMYUM010000606.1:0-641 GCA_049605375.1 Phycisphaerae bacterium
ACGTCCTCAATTGGCATTAGGAATGTCTTATCTGTGTCACGCTCTGGCGTTGGGATATAAGTATCCAATGCATCAACCAACTTCATGATTGAAGGGACACCGATATCTGATGTATCGCCCTCTAGTGCTTTTAGTGCTGAACCAAAAACAACTGGCGTGTCATCACCTGGGAATTCATATTCTGTTAGAAGCTCACGGATCTCCATCTCTACTAGCTCAACAAGCTCTTCGTCATCAACCATGTCCGCTTTGTTCATGTAAACAACGATGTATGGAACACCTACCTGACGAGACAATAGAATGTGCTCACGAGTTTGAGCCATTGGACCATCAGTTGCAGCGATTACAATAATAGCACCGTCCATCTGCGCGGCACCGGTAATCATGTTCTTCACATAGTCAGCGTGTCCCGGACAGTCAACGTGTGCATAGTGACGAGTCTCTGACTCATACTCTACGTGTGCTGTTGAGATAGTGATACCACGCTCTCTTTCTTCAGGAGCATTATCAATATCTGCGTAATCCTTGAACTCACCGCCACGCGCTTCAGCCATCACCTTAGTCAGTGCTGCAGTTAAAGTCGTTTTACCGTGGTCAACGTGACCAATCGTTCCCACATTCACATGTGGTTTGGTTCTTTC
>JBMYUM010000607.1:0-626 GCA_049605375.1 Phycisphaerae bacterium
CGACAATCCCCAGCGGAATCATCTCGATCGGTGACTGCGAGATCTCACCCAATCATGACTACGTCGTGCAGACGATTGCGGACGGTGTAGATACGACAAACGAAGACCAGTATTCAGAGGGCCTGCACCTTTCGACTCCAGAGTTTAACGGCGACGTCACCGGTGGTGGCTCTCCCGGCGATCCCCCCAATGGTGCCCAGGGGTCACTGATCGATGTCTTCGCCAATGTTCTAGGTTTCCAATCGAATGGGAACGAGCCGTTGGATTGGTTGGATACGGATCCTGCGACGGGCTCCGCGAATCCTAATTTGAGTGTCGGAATAGCAGACGCCTTTGGGATAGTCCAGGCGTTCCAGGAGAACCCATATCCGGGTCCGGAGCCGTTGGATTGTCCGTAGCGTAAGAGAAGTGGCGTATGCATCATGTCTTCGTTGCACATAGGAACTTGGTTCGGGGGAACAACATGCGAGCTTTAGGGGTATCAGTGTTGGTCTTTGTGACCACAATGGTGGTACTGCCACTTCGTACGATGGCAAGAGATGGCGGGCCCGCGGCATGCGAAACACCGCCTTGCGAAGGGGCAGTCAATCTCGACGCACCGCTGGCCAATCCGATTTTTGATGTGC
>JBMYUM010000608.1:0-612 GCA_049605375.1 Phycisphaerae bacterium
CCTGTCTAACACCTATCTACTGGATGTATTTCTGCCTAACGGAATTTCAGTGCCCGGGCTTACGGTAAATGAAGTAGACCTGGGCGAAGTGGGGCTGCTGATAGGCATGGATATTATTACCCTGGGAGACTTCTCTATAACGCAGGCTAACGGCACCACTAAGTTTAGCTTTAGGATACCTTCGGTAAAAGATGTGGACTTTGTGGAGGAGCATAATGCTAATAAGAAGCCCCAGCCCGCCATCGCTAAGCGTGAGCCGGGCCGAAACGCTCCCTGTCCCTGTGGCAGCGGCAAGAAGTACAAGCAATGCCATGGCAAAGCAAAATGACCAACGAGGCATTTAATAGCGATATAAGGGCCTGGGGGCGCAAGACGCTGAAAGGCATGCGCAGGGCTACGGTAACGCTGGATGCCTGGGGCGAGGGCGACCTGAACGAGAGCCTGAAGATCCGCTACGGTACGGACTTTGGGCGCATAGAGCGCATAAGCATAGAGCATATATACTACGGGCTGTTTGTGCGCCTGGGGGTAGGGCGCGGCGATAGCGCTGAGCAGGCCCGCCTGGGCCGGGGCAGCCGCATACCTAAGGACTTTGCAGCCTGGACGCTGGAC
>JBMYUM010000609.1:0-605 GCA_049605375.1 Phycisphaerae bacterium
AGGTGCCAAATTCACCGATTACTACGGGCAGCAAAGTTGTACCGCGGGGCGCTCCGCGTTTATTACGGGCCAATCGCCGATTCGCACCGGCCTGACCAAGGTGGGGGTGCCCGGCGCTGACCTCGGCATCCGGCCTGAGGACGTCACACTTGCAACCCTGCTGAAGGAGCAGGGCTATGCCACCGGACAATTCGGGAAGAACCATCTCGGGGATCGCGATGAATTTCTGCCCACCCAGCACGGGTTTGATGAGTTCTTCGGCAACCTCTATCACCTCAACGCTGAGGAAGAGCCTGAGAACGAGGACTACCCCAAGGATCCGGCGTTTCGCGAACGCTACGGACCGCGCGGTGTGATTCACTCGTTCGCCGACGGCAAGATCGAGGATACCGGGCCCCTGACCAAAAAGCGGATGGAGACCGTCGACGAGGAGACCATTGCGGCGGCCATCGATTTCATCAAGCGTGCGCACGCCCAGGACAAGCCGTTCTATGTCTGGTGGAACGGCACCCGCATGCACTTCCGTACGCACGTCAAGCCGGAAATGCGGGCCAAGGCCAACGAGATGTACGGCAACATGGACGAGTATCAGGCCGGCATGATCG
>JBMYUM010000610.1:0-578 GCA_049605375.1 Phycisphaerae bacterium
TGCCAGGCCTGCGCCGTGGCAGCAGATTGTGACGACGGCAACCCGTGCACCACGGAAACCTGTCCGGCAGGTAGCTGCGTCTATATCGACAACACCGATCCTTGCGATGACGGAGACGCTTGTACCGTCAATGATGCATGTTCGGCTGGCGCGTGCGTCGGCGGCATGCCGCCAAACTGTGACGACAGCAATCCGTGCACCGACGATTCCTGCAATCCGAGCACCGGCTGCGTCAACACCGACAACACCGATCCGTGTGATGACGGTAACGCCTGCACCACCGCCGACACGTGTGCAAGTGGTGCCTGTGTTGGTGGCCCGGCTCCGGATTGTGATGACGGTAACCCGTGTACCGATGACATCTGCGATCCGGTCATGGGATGCATGAACGTCAATAACACAGCTCCGTGTGACGATGGCGATGCATGCACCATCAACGACGTGTGTGCAGGCGGTTCGTGCGTCGGTGGTGGCCCGCTTGATTGCGATGACAGCAACGTTTGTACGGATGATTCCTGTGATCCGGCAACGGGATGCGTGAACACCAATAACATCTCGCCTTGTGACGACGGCGATGC
>JBMYUM010000611.1:0-573 GCA_049605375.1 Phycisphaerae bacterium
GGCCAATTATGTCTCGGCATGTCCTGGAGTGTCCAGCGCGGTGCGGTTTTGAGGCAGGGTTGCAAATCAAGGAGTGCAAGGGGTTTATCGCCGTTTAGAGTGCCGAGAAGTGCATCGCACCGGGCAGGACTCGAACCTGCGACCGTCGGATTAGAAATCCGATGCTCTATCCAACTGAGCTACCGGTGCTTGGGCCGCCGTTTGCTGGAAAGCACAGCGTGCCACAACGCGCCACAAGGTAAATCAATCCGCGCAGCCGTCAAGATCGTGCCATTTATCACAGCCCATATCCTGGTTCGACGTAGTCGTACGATGGCTTTCGGTGGGCCGGCTCATGCCGCGGAGTGCGGTCTCCTTTCCGCACAGGCTTGGGTACGCCGGGCTTCGATCCGACGCTTGTAGATCGTGTCACTTGTTGCCGTGTTCGAATTCTATTCTGGCTACTGGCTACTGGCTACTGGTTGTTGGTTGTTGGTTGTTGGTTGTTGGTTGCTGGTTGCTGGTTGCTGGGTTTGGGGTGCACGGTTCCGGGTGCCATGCCCAAGTCCGAAGAGTGTAACGATGAGGCGCGGG
>JBMYUM010000612.1:0-542 GCA_049605375.1 Phycisphaerae bacterium
CGCCAGCCCGCTCGCCCCGGAATCGGGGCTGGAGACCTACGGGCACGAACATTTTCATTAAGGCAGCAGGCGGGCGCTTAGCGTCGTGCCGAGAGGATACAAATCGATGGCTTTCGAGGGTGTGGACTTTTACGGGATCGACAAGCTCTTCAGTGAAGAAGAGCTCCTAGTGCGCCAAAGCGTTCGTGACTTTGTCAACGAGCGCGTGGATCCCATTATTGAAGAGCATTACCGCGATGGCACCTTCCCGAAGGAGCTGGTTCCCGAGCTGGCGGAACTGGGTGTGTTCGGAGCGAACATTGATGGGTACGGCTGTGCGGGTCTCAACAACGTCGCCTACGGTCTGATCATGCAGGAGCTGGAGCGCGGCGATAGTGGATTGCGTTCGTTTGTTTCCGTGCAGGGTGCTCTCGTCATGTATCCGATCCACGCCTATGGTACGGAAGCCCACAAGGACAAGTTCTTGCCCGGGCTCGCGAGCGGCAAGCTCATTGGCTGTTTCGGACTCACGGAGCCAGATTTCGGCTCCAACCCGGGCGGCA
>JBMYUM010000613.1:0-529 GCA_049605375.1 Phycisphaerae bacterium
GCAACTTCCACCGGCACACGTATCATCTGTCGTGCACGCGTCGCCGTCATCGCATGGCAGCGTATTGTCTGTATTCACGCAACCGACCGCCGGATCACACGAATCATCGGTACAACCGTTCAGGTCATCACAATCCAACGGAGCGCCGCCAATACACGAACCGCCACCACACGTGTCGTCCGTTGTACACGCATCACCGTCGTCGCACGGCAGCGTGTTGTCGGCGTTCACACAGCCGGTTGCTGGATCACATGAGTCGTCCGTACAACCGTTACTGTCGTCACAATTCGGAGCCGCACCGCCGACGCAGACGCCACCGGAACAGGTGTCACTTGTCGTGCATGCGTCGCCATCGCTACAGGCCGCCGAGTTGTTGGCGTTGACACAACCCGTCGCCGGATCACACGAATCATCGGTGCAGACATTGCTGTCATCGCAACTGAGCGGGGCACCGCCAAGGCATGAACCACCCGCACAGGTGTCGTTGGTGGTGCAAGCGTCACCATCGTCACAGCTGTCCGTATTGTTC
>JBMYUM010000614.1:0-518 GCA_049605375.1 Phycisphaerae bacterium
CTTTCGATCGCCTGCCCTAGGGTAGGCTTCGACCATCGCGTTCTCGGAGCCTGGTCATGTCGGGCCAAGGCCCGACCTACTTCATAATTCGTAACAAGAAACACATGTCGAGGCAGGGCCAACCAACCGTTGTTCATGGTGTGTTGTTTGAATGCGGGTTGTGAGCATGCTTGGAGTGGAGATCCAAGCATGGCAAGCGATGGTGGGAGTCATACGGTTGGTGAGGGTCATGCCCGCGCCTCGTCGTTTCACTCCTCGGACTTGGGCATGGCACCCTGTTCGGGGATGCGGACCGGGCATGGCACCCTATTCGGGGATGCGGACCGGGCATGGCAACCTACTTCAAGCAATCGGAATTGGGCATGGTATCATGATACGGAGAAAGAGTCCTGCATGCGTCCACCTTCGATGTGCAGTGAGCATGGCACGCGGTTTCGGCTATTGTAGGCACTCGGGGTGACAGCGTGTCGGGCCAAGGCCCGACCTACCTTGCTCACCATGAATTGGTAGGCGATGAG
>JBMYUM010000615.1:0-510 GCA_049605375.1 Phycisphaerae bacterium
GACAAGGCGCCTGAAGAAAAGGCGCGTGGAATTACGATTTCAACGGCGCATGTTGAATATGAGACAGACAACCGTCACTACGCGCACGTGGACTGCCCGGGTCACGCGGACTACGTGAAGAACATGATCACGGGTGCGGCGCAGATGGACGGCGCTATTTTGGTATGTGGTGCGACTGACGGCCCGATGCCGCAGACGCGTGAGCACATCCTGCTGTCACGCCAGGTAGGCGTTCCCTACATTGTGGTTTTCCTGAACAAGGCTGACCTGCTGGCAGAAGACTGCGGCGGCGTGGACTCGGAAGAGTACACAGAGATGAAGGAACTGGTAGAGATGGAGCTGCGCGAGCTGCTGGATACCTACGAGTTCCCGGGTGACGACACACCGATCATCTGCGGTTCTGCGCTGATGGCGCTGGAAGGTAAGGACGACAACGGTCTGGGTACGACGGCGGTGAAGACGCTGGTTGAGACCCTGGACTCTTACATCCCTGAGCCTGAGCGTGCGATT
>JBMYUM010000616.1:0-505 GCA_049605375.1 Phycisphaerae bacterium
AGCGACGGCGCCGACTCGTCGCGAAGGATGCGCAGCAGTTCGCGTTCGTCGGCCTGCCGCAGCCGCGCGCTCTCGACCGGCAGCCGCCCGGTCAGCAGTTCGTAGAGCACCACTCCGAGCGCGTGCACGTCGGTGCGGGTGTCGACGTCGACCTCGTTGGCGGCCTGCTCGGGGCTCATGTACTCCGGGGTGCCGATGACCTGACGGAACTCCGTGAAGAGCGTGCGTTCAGTCAAACGCTGGTTGGTGGCCTTGGCCACGCCGAAGTCGATGACCTTGGCAATCGGTTTGCCGTCGGCTAACGTGACCAAAATGTTGGAGGGTTTCAGGTCGCGGTGGATGATCCCTTTCTGGTGCGCGTGCTGGATCCCGTCGCAGACCTGGCGAAAGAGCTCGAGACGCTCGCCGGTCCGTAGCCGGTGCTTGTCGCAGTACTCCGTGATCGGCTCGCCCCGCACGTGCTCCATGGCGAAGAACGGGCGACCCTCCGGGGTGGCCCCGGCGT